>NZ_JBAMDI010000231.1:0-8020 GCF_036961695.1 Pseudomonas sp. CGJS7
GGAGCGGCCTGGATAGGAGCCGGCGCCGGCGGTTCGGGCTGGATCGCCACCGCCTCGGCCGGGAACGACGGCGCCGGCACCACGCTGCCGGGGTCGTAACGCTGCTGGTCGAGCTGGTTCTCCACCGACAGCGGATCGGTTTCCTGCGCCTGCGCGCCGAACGGCAGCGGCGCTTCCAGCGGACGTTCGATGGTGTTGGAGGCAGCGCCAGTGGGCGCCTTGATCGGCGGCTGCAGCGGCGCGGAGGCGGTGCGCGGCGCGTCCAGCAGCGCGGAGTATTCGCGGGTCAGGCGGCCCTGGCCCCAATCGACTTCGATCAGGAAGGTCAGCAGCGGCTGATTGACCGGCTGGGTGCTGGTGACCCGGATCACCGGCTTGCCGGCGCTGTCCAGGGCCAGGGTGAAACGCAGGTCGGTGACGATGCCTTGCGGCGCTTCCAGGCCGATGCGCTGGAAGGTCTCCGGCGAGGCCAGGCCCGCGCGCAGTTGCGCCAACTCCTCCGGCCCGCTGGAGATCACCGGGATCTCCGCCAGCAGCGGCTGTCCCGAACGCGATTTCACCTCGATCTGGCCCAGCCCCAGCGCACAGGCCGCTCCGCTGGCCAATGCCAGCGCCAGAGCCAAGGCGGTGCGTGCGAAACCTGATCTCACGGACGATCCCATTGCCAAAGACAGGCGGCGACTCTAGCGGTCTGGACTAGTTATGCGCAACGCGAAGTGAAGTTTCCGTTGCGATGGCTGGGTGGTCGCGGCGCTGGCATGGCGAACTCCCGGCCATGCGGGCTTGATCCGGCATCGTGCTGCGAAGTCGCCAGCGATGGGGATTTGCGCCCTTTCGACGACAGCATTCGGCGCGCGAACCGCCCCCGCAAACGAAGATCGGGCCCCGCAGGGCCCGATCGATGACATTAGTAATGACAGCGGGCTGAGATCAGCGCTCGCTCCAGACCAGCTCGGCCAGTTGCACCGCATTGGTCGCCGCGCCCTTGCGGATGTTGTCGGAGACCACCCACAACGACAGCCCGCGCGGATGCGAGATGTCGTCGCGGATGCGGCCGACGAACACCGGATCCTGTCCCGAAGCATGTGTGACCGGCGTCGGATATCCGCCGCCCACCGGCTCGTCCACCACTTCCACGCCCGCGGCCTTTTCCAGCAGCGCGCGCGCATCGACCGCGGAGAGCTTGTCGCGGGTTTCGATGTGCACCGCCTCGGAGTGGCCGTAGAACACCGGCACCCGCACCACGGTCGCGTTCACGCCGATGCTGTCGTCGCCGAGGATCTTGCGGGTCTCCCAGACCAGCTTCATTTCTTCGGTGGTGTAGCCGTTGTCGGTGAAGTCGCCGCCGTGCGGGATCACGTTGAAGGCGATCTGGACCGGATAAATCTCCGGCTTGGCCTGCTGGAAGTTGAGCAGCGCCGCGGTCTGCTTGCCCAGTTCTTCCATCGCGCGCTTGCCGGTGCCCGACACCGACTGATACGTGGCCACGTTGATCCGCTCGATCTTGGCCTTGCGGTGGATCGGCGCCAGCGCGACCAGCATCTGCATGGTCGAGCAATTGGGGTTGGCGATGATCCCGCGCGGACGGTTCTTGGCCGCTTCCGGGTTGACCTCGCTGACCACCAGCGGGATATCGGCGTCGTAGCGGAAGGCCGAGGAGTTGTCGATCACCACCGCGCCGGCCGCGGCGAACTTGGGCGCGTATTCCTTCGACACCGAACCGCCGGCCGAGAACAGGGCGATGTCCACCCCGCTCGGATCGAATTTGGCCAGATCCTGCACCACCAGGGTTTTGCCGCCGAACTCGATTTTCTCTCCCGCCGAGCGTTCGCTCGCCAACACATGCAGCTGACCGATCGGAAATTTGCGCTCGGCCAGCACCTTCAGCATGGTTTCACCGACCGCGCCGGTAGCACCGACCACGGCGACATTGCAGGACGTCTTGGCGTTCATCTGTTCTCAGTTACCTGACTTGTGGGGACCGCCGGACCCATTTCCGGCGGGTATTGCGTGGAAACCGAAGCCAGCGCCGCCGCGTCGGGCGCGGGCGGCGGCAGGCGCAGCCAGCCGAGCACGCGCGCGTTGTCCACGCGCGTGGGCCGGGCGGCGTCGAAGGCCAGACGTTCGCGCGAGGCGCCGAACGGGCCGGGATTCTGTTGCGCGATCACCACACCGGCCGGGTCGACCGAGGCGACGATGGCGACATGGCCGTAACGGTTGAACGCGCTCGGCGCGAACACGATCAGATCGTCCGGCTGCGGCGCCGCCGCGCCGCCGTTATGGAATTGCAGCAGGCCGCGCTTGGCGCTGAAACCGCCGTCGGCCACGTCGGCGTCGAAGAAATCGCGGGCGTGACCGTAGCTGTCGGGCATCTTGTGGCCGAAGCGCTGGTAGTAATAGCGCTTGACGAACTCGACGCACTGATACTGCAGGCCGAGGTTGTAGCCGTCGTCGGTCAGGCGGCGGCCGACATTGGTGTTGACCCCGCCGTTGTAATGGATGGCGACGCCGTTGAGACGGTCGATCACCTCGCCCACCGCGTGCTCGCGGTTGGGGTTGATGCGGGTGCCGACCGCAAGCGTGACCACGGCGAGAACGCCGAGCGCGCCGAGCGCGGTCAACGCCGACAGACCGCGCCGCAACCAACGCGGACGCGACGACGCACTGGCGCCGACGCGGTTTTGACGGGATCGCAGCGACGAGAGCAGGCTCATCTCAACCCACCGACTCCCCTGCCCGCACCGGCGCGTTGAGCGGCGACGGCGGACGCCCCGCATCGGGGCCGTAGCCCAGCGCGGCGATCAGATTGTCGACCGCCAGCGACACCATCGCCCGGCGCGTGGCCAGGCTGCCGCTGGCGATATGCGGGGTCAGCACCACCCGGCGCTGCTGCAGCAAACGCGGATTGAGCTTGGGTTCGCCCTCGTACACGTCCAGCCCGGCCGCGGCCAGGCGGTTGTGTTCCAGCGCATCGCACAGCGCGTCTTCGTCGACGATGCCGCCGCGGGCGATGTTGGTCAGGGTGGCGTGCGGCTGCATCTTGGCCAGCGCCGCGGCGTCGATGAGATGGTGCGATTGCGGTGAATACGGCAGCACCAGAATCAGATGATCGGCACGCGCCAGCAGTTCGTCGAAACCGACGTAGCTCGCCGCGCATTCGCGCTCGACCGCTTCGGGCAAACGGCTGCGGTTGTGATACAGCGTGCGCATGCCGAAGCCGACCGCGCGCCGGGCGATCGCCTGGCCGATCCGGCCCATGCCGAGGATGCCGAGCGTGGCGCCATGGACATCGCTGCCGAGCAGGCTGTCGAAACTCCAGCGCTGCCAATGGCCCTCGCGCAACCAGCGCTCGGCTTCGCCGACCCGGCGCGCGGTCGCCATCATCAGCGCCCAGCCGAAATCGGCGGTGGTTTCGGTCAGTACGTCGGGCGTGTTGCTGGCGAGGATGCCGGCGGCGCTGAGCGCGGGCACGTCCAGATTGTTGTAGCCCACGCCGACGTTGGCGATGGCGCGCAGGCGGGTGGCGCCGGCGATCTGCGCCGCGCCGATCGGATCGTTGAGGGTGACCAGGGCGCCGTCGGCGCGGCGCAGCGCGGCATTGGCCGCTTCCGGCGTGTGCTGGGTCACCGCGGCGGTGGCGTCGACTTCGAAATACTCGCCGAGCCGGGCGACGATGTCGTCGAACAGCGGTTGCGAGACCCACACCCGCGGCCGCTCAGACATCGTCTTCGAACTCCGGCGCGGCGGGAATGCGCGGGGTCACCGTGCCGACATCGCCGCATTGGGCGCGATGGCGCAGCGCCTGATCGATCAATACCAGTGCGACCATCGCCTCGCAGATCGGGGTGGCGCGGATGCCCACGCAAGGGTCGTGGCGGCCGGTGGTGATGACCTCGACCTCGTTGCCGTGGATGTCGACGCTGCGGCCCGGCAAACGCAGGCTCGAGGTCGGCTTGAACGCGGTCGAACAACGCAGCTGCTGGCCGGTGCTGATGCCGCCGAGGATGCCGCCGGCGTGATTGCTGGCGAAACCGGCGCGCGAGAGCTCATCGCGGTGCTCGCTGCCCTTTTGCGCGACGCTGGCGAAGCCGTCGCCGATCTCCACGCCCTTGACCGCGTTGATGCTCATCAACGCCGCGGCAAGCTCGCCGTCGAGCTTGCCGTAGATCGGTTCGCCCCAACCCGGCGGCAGGTTGTCGGCGACCACGTCCACGCGCGCGCCGACCGAATCGCCGGACTTGCGCAGCGCGTCCATGTAGCTTTCCAGCTCGCCCACCTGCTCGGCGTGCGGCCAGAAGAACGGGTTGTCTTCGACCACCGACAAGTCGTAGCCGTTGGGCACGACTTCGCCGATCTGCGACATGAAGCCGCGCACCACCACCCCGTAACGCTCGCGCAGCCACTTCTTGGCGATCACGCCGGCGGCCACGCGCATGGTGGTCTCGCGCGCCGAGGAGCGTCCGCCGCCGCGCGGATCGCGCAGGCCGTACTTCTGCCAGTAGCTGTAATCGGCGTGGCCGGGACGGAACTGTTCGGCGATGGAACCGTAGTCCTTGCTGCGCGCGTCGGTGTTGCGGATCAGCAGCGCGATCGGGGTGCCGGTGGTCAGGCCCTGGTAGACGCCGCTGAGGATTTCGATGTCGTCGGCCTCGCGCCGGGCCGAGGTGTGGCGGGTCTTGCCGGTGGCGCGGCGGTCGAGGTCGTGGCGGAACTCTTCCGGGGCGATCGCCAGTCCCGGCGGGCAGCCGTCGATCACGCAGCCGATCGCCGGGCCGTGGCTTTCGCCGAAGGTGGTGACGGTGAAGAGTTTGCCGAAGCTGTTGCTGGACACGACGGATTCCTGGTGCGAGCCGGCGGACCGGCGTGGGGCGGGAACGATGATCGCTGGCGTGGGTGTGGCGAAGATGAAGCTGAGCACGGGCCGTGGGCTGTCCGTGTCTTACCTGGATGGTATGACGTGGGGTTTGCGCACGGAAATGACTAAATCGCGTGGGTTTGAGCAAGGTTTCGGGCGATTTGGCTGCCCTCACCCCAGCCCTCTCCCGCAAGCGGGAGAGGGAGCTCAACGCGTATCGACCCGATCGCTTCGCACAGTCCCCTCTCCCGCTTGCGGGAGAGGGTTAGGGTGAGGTCAGCCAACCTTAGCCGACCCCGCCGGTTTCCGCTGTAACGAAGACAGACCTACCGAAAACCCGCGCACGCACACCGAACAACGCCGCGCCCGCGGGGCACTTGCGAGTTCCGGCCGGCTTGGCGCCGTGGACGTAACGCTAGAGGATCAGCGTCGCGCGCGGCGCTGCGGACGACGGTGTCCCGTCTCCGCTACCGGCCGCCGACGCGCGTGGCTCAGGCTCGCGCGTCGGCGAGCCGTTTGATTTGGTCGTGGTGTTCGACCAGGTCGTGGCGTTCGACCACGAAAATGCCCATCTGGCCGACCTTGAACTCGACCCAGGCCAGCGGCAGCTGCGGCAGCAATTCGACCAGGGCGCGTTCGGCCTCGCCGACTTCGCAGATCAACAGCCCCTGCTCGCTCAGATGCTCGGGCGCGTCGCGTAGGATCTTCAGCGCCAGGTCCAGACCGTCGTCGCCGGCGCGCAGGCCCAGTTCGGGCTCGTGCGAGTACTCCTGCGGCAAGGCGTCGGTTTCGTCGTTGGTGACGTACGGCGGGTTGGTCACGATCAGATCGAAGACCTCGCCCTTCAGGCCGGCGAACAAATCCGACTTGCGCAACTCGACGTTGTCGGCGTGCAGGCGCTGCTTGTTCTCGGCCGCCAGCGACAGGGCGTCGTCGTTGATGTCGGCGCCGATCACGTCCCAATCGGGGTGGTAATGCGCGGTGGCGATGGCGATGCAGCCCGAACCGGTGCACAGGTCCAGGGCGCGGGCGACCTCGCGGCCGCCGAGCCAGGGCTCGAAACCGGCCTCGATCAGCTCGGCGATCGGCGAACGCGGCACCAGGGCGCGGCGGTCGCTCTTGAAGCTCAGGCCGGCGAACCAGGCCTCGCCGGTCAGGTAGGCGGCCGGGATGCGCTCGGCGATGCGGCGCTCGAACAGCGCCAGGATCGCGTCCTTTTCCTCCGCGGTGACCTTGCCCTGGCCGTAGACCGGGCTGAGATCGTGCGGCAGGTGCAGGGTGTGCAGGACCAACTGGGTGGCCTCGTCCAGCGCGTTGTCGTAGCTGTGGCCGAAGGTCAGCCCGGCCGCGTTGAAGCGGCTGGCGCCGTAGCGGATCAGGTCGACGAGGGTCAGCTGTTCGAAGGAAACGGGAGCGGGCACGGCAGGTCCAGGGCAAATCAAGGCGCGCAGTATAGCCGCCCGCCCCCGGAATTCGCAGAACCCCGCCCCCCCTCACGCCCCCACCCGAAGCCTCCCCCCTTTGAAAAAGGGGGGTTAGGGGGGATTTGCTTTTGACCTAAAGCAACAGCAAAGGCAAATCCCCCCTAACCCCCCTTTTTCAAAGGGGGGAGCAATTTCGAGGAGGGGAAACAACAATCGCCGGTATCATGCCCAGGCACACACGCTGGAACCGACATGTTCAATCGCACCACCGCCATCGTCCTGGTCGCCGCGCTCGCCGCCGCGCTCGGCCTGTGGGCCTCGCAGAAATTCTTCGCCGCCCCGCCCCGCCCGAACCTGCCGCAGACCCAGGCAGTGCGCCTGTTCGACCCGCCGCGCACCCTGCCCGCGTTCTCGCTGCGCCAATCCGACGGCACCCAGCTGATTCCCGGCGAGCTCAAGGGCCACTGGACCCTGGTGTTCCTCGGCTTCACCCACTGCCCGGACGTGTGCCCGACCACGCTGGCGCAGATGTCGGTGGCGCAGAAGACCTGGGAAGCCATCCCCGAAGCCAGCCGCCCGCGCGTGCTGTTCGTCTCGGTCGATCCCGAACGCGACACGCCCGACAAGATCGGCGAGTACGCCCACGGCTTCCATAAAGACACCCTGGCCGCCACCGCCGACGTCCCGGCGCTGGAGGACTTCGCCAAATCGCTGAGCATGGTGTTCGCCAAGGTGCCCGCGCCCGACGGCGCGCCGGCCGACCAATACACCATGGACCACAGCGCCAGCATGGCCGTGCTCGACCCGCAGGGCCGCATGGCCGGGCTGGTGCGGCCGCCGTTCGATCCAAACGTGATCGCCAAGGACATGGCCGCGCTCACCGGAGCCGCACCGTGAGCCTGATCACCACCCTCACCTATGCGCTGCCGCACCGCTTTCTGTCCTCGTTGGCGCGCTCGCTGGCGTATTCGGACAGCCCGCGCATCAGCCGCTGGCTGATCGACACCGTCACCCGCAAGTTCGGGGTCAATCTGGCCGAAGCCGCCAATCCCGACCCGCGCTCGTACCCGACCTTCAACGCATTCTTCACCCGCGCGCTCAAGCCCGGCGCGCGCGTGGCCGATCCCGACCCGAGCGTCCTGCTGATGCCCGCCGACGGCCGCATCAGCCAATGCGGCCCGATCCGCTCGGGCGAGATTTTTCAGGCCAAGGGCCAATCGTTCACCGCGACCGAACTGCTCGGCGGCGACGCGGCCGCGGCGGCGCCGTTCGAAAACGGCGTCTACGCCACCGTCTACCTCTCGCCCAAGGACTACCACCGCGTGCATATGCCGTGGGCCGGCACCCTGCGCGAAACCGTGCACGTCCCGGGCCGGCTCTTCAGCGTCGGACCCGACGCGGTGCGCAACGTGCCGCGTCTGTTCGCGCGCAACGAGCGGCTGGTCTGCCACTTCGACACCGAGTTCGGGCCGATGGCGATGGTGATGGTCGGCGCGCTGCTGGTGTCGGGCGTGGAAACCGTCTGGAGCGGCGTGGAGATTCCGCGCTACGCCGACGCGGTCACCACCAAGGACTACCGCGGCAAGAACATCAGCCTGGAACGCTTCGGGGAAATGGCCCGCTTCAACTACGGCTCGACCGTGATCGTGCTGCTGCCGCCGGGCGTGGCGACGCTCGATGCGGGTTTGCAGGCCGAAACCGCGGTCCGCCTCGGCCAAGCGCTGGCCCGTCTCAACCGCTG
>NZ_JBAMDI010000232.1:0-7869 GCF_036961695.1 Pseudomonas sp. CGJS7
AGGCGCTGCGAAATTCGCGCTCGCGCCCGTCGATCGGATCGACAAACCGTAACTCGCGCGCCAGCAACTTCAGCGGCCGCTCGAAATCGTCCTCGCCGCGCGCCGACAACGGATAAAACGGATCGTTGACGATCGGCGCGCCCAGCGCGGCCATGTGCACGCGCAACTGGTGCTTGCGGCCGCTCACCGGCGCCAGCGCGTAACGCCACAGCTGCGCTCCACGCTCGATCACTTCGATGCGGGTTTCGCTGTTGGCCTCGCCCTCGACCTCGCGCATCAGAAAAAACGGCTCGCCCGGCGCCAGGCGCGAGCGATGGGTGCGCGGAAACGTCAGCTGCGGCAGCGGCGCGGCCAGCGCTTCATAGCGCTTGTCGATGCGGCGTTCGCGAAACAGCGCCTGGTAGGCGCCGCGCGTGGCCGGATCGCGCGAGAACATCACCAACCCGGCGGTGCCGCGGTCGATCCGATGCAACGGCGTCAGCTCCGGCTCGCGGTAACGCCGCTGCAGCCGGCCCAGCAAGGTCTCGGCGACGAAACCGCCCGCCGGGGTCACCGGCAGGAAATGCGGTTTGTCGGCCACGATCAAGCGTTCGTCCTCGAACAGCACCCGCTCCTGGAACGGAATCGCCGGCTCGCGCTCGACCTCGCGGAAGTAGACGATCTCCATGCCGACCCGATAGGCGTCGTCCGCCGCCAGCGGCCTCCCGCCCGCATCGAGCACGCGGCCGCGCGCGAAGCGGTCGAGCCAGCGCGCGCGATCGATCGCCGGAAACCGCGCGCACACGCCGTCGATCAGACTGCGCCACGGCCCGGGCGGCAGTTGCAGCCGGCTCGGCCGATCGGCGGAGGACGGATCGGTCGAATCGAGGTCGCGCGGCGGACTGGACATGCGACCATCATCGCCGATCGCGCCCGACACAACCCGACTCGCCTGCCCGGAGAACGCCATCGATGCCGCCCAGCGCCCAGCCCGTCGCCGCCGATGAACGCATCGAACTGATCGACGCGCTGCGCGGCTTCGCCCTGGCCGGGGTACTGCTGGCCAACCTGCGCGACTTCAGCCTGTACGTGTTCCTCGACGATGCCGCGCGCGCCGCGCTGCCGGCGCCGGCCGCGCAGCGTTGGCTGGAGATGCTGCTGAGCGCGACCGTCGACGCCAAGGCCATGACCGTGTTCGCGTTGCTGTTCGGCGTCGGCTTCGCCCTGCAGCTCGAACGCGCGTCGCGCCACGACGACGCCGGCCTGCGCGCGCGCCGGCGCTATGCCTGGCGCTTGCTGTTGCTGCTCGGTTTCGGCCTGCTGCACGCGGCGCTGTGGTACGGCGACATCCTGCGTTACTACGCGGTGTTCGGCCTGCTTCTGCTGCCCCTGGCGGGTTGGCGGCCGCGCACCCTGGCCTGGCTGGGCGTGTTCGTCGCCCTCGCCGCGACCGCGCTGATGCAGCCGTTCATGAAACCCTGGTCGGCCCAGTTCGCCTCCGCCGAACAAGCCAATGCGGCGGCGCTGGCGGCGCTGTCTTCGCCGCAATGGCCGACCATGCTGGCCGGCAACGCCGAGCACGATCTGTGGGTCCACGCCACCGCCTGGAGCCTGCCGTTCTTCACCCTGGGGCGCTTGCTGCTGGGCATGGCGATCGGCCGCGCCGGCCTGCTGCAAGACCCGCAGGCGCATCTGCGGCGCTGGATCGTCCTGCTGGCCTGGACCTTGCCGATCGGCGCGCTGCTGTGCGTGTATTTCCTGCTGCGCGACTACGGCGGCCTCGGCCTGGAGTTGTTCGGCCTGCGCGGCGACGCCGCGCGCATGCTGAGCCGGCTGCTGCGAAACACCCTGTATCTGTCGCTAGGCCTGGCCTACATGGCCGGCTTCGTACTGCTGTTCCAACGCCCCGGCGCGCGCCGCTGGCTGATCTGGCTGGCGCCGGTAGGCCGCATGGCGCTGAGCAACTACCTGGCCCAGACCGCGCTCGGCCTGGCGATCTTCTACGGCATCGGCCTGGGCGTCGGCCCGCGCTACGGCCTGTGGGCGGTGCTGGCGGCGTTCGTGGCGATCTTCGCCGCGCAAATCGGCTTCAGCCGCTGGTGGCTGCGGCATTACCGTTACGGGCCGCTGGAGTGGCTGTGGCGCTGCCTGACCTACCGGCGCTGGCTGCCGCTGCGGCCGTGCCCGGCCGACGAACCGGACGCCGACGCCGCCAAGGCCTAGAATGCGCCCTCCTCTCGCCCGGAGCGGCCCATGGCGCCCAACGCCACCATCGTCAAGATCGAACTGCAAATCAGCGACATGGACCGGCATTACTACGCCGCCCACGCGCTCACCCTGGCCCAGCACCCTTCCGAAACCCAGCAGCGGTTGATGGTGCGCATGCTCGCCTTCGCCCTGCACGCGCACGAGCGCCTGGAGTTCGGCCCGGGGCTGAGCAGCGAGGACGAGCCGGATCTGGCCTTGCGCGATTACACCGGCGATATCGAGCTGTGGATCGATGTCGGCCAGCCGGACGAATCGCGCATCCGCAAGGCCTGCGGACGCGCGCGGCAAGTGGTGGTGGTCAACTACGGCGGCAACGCGGCCAACATCTGGTGGGACAAGAACGCCGCCACCCTGCGCCGCTTGAAGAACCTCACCGTGCTCGACATCGACGCGGCCTGCGTAGAAGCGATGGCGGCGATGGTCGAGCGCAGCTTCCGCCTGGATTGCCAGATCGCCGACGGCGAAGTCGCGCTGAGCAACGACAAGGCCAGCGTGCACCTGACCCCGAGCGTGCGTCAGGGCGCGGAAGCGCGAGCGGCCTGAGATGGCGCAGGTTTACGACGTCGTCATCGTCGGCGGCGGCGCGGCCGGACTGATGTGCGCGCTCACCGCCGGCCGGCGCGGCCGCCGCGCGCTGGTGATCGAGCACGCCAACAAGGTCGGCAAGAAGATCCTGATGTCCGGCGGCGGCCGCTGCAATTTCACCAACACCGGCGCCACCGCGGCCAACTATCTGTCGGCCAATCCGCATTTCTGCAAATCCGCGCTGGCGCGCTACACGCCGTGGGATTTCATCGCGATGGTCGAACGCCATCGCATCGCCTATCACGAGAAAGAACTCGGCCAGCTGTTCTGCGACATCTCCTCCAAGCTGATCGTGAAGATGCTGGTGGACGAATGCGTGGCGGCCGGGGTGCGGATCGAAACCGGTTGTTCGATCGACCGCATCGCCCACAACGAAGGCGACAGCGCGTTCCGGCTGCACACCAACCTGGGCGCGTTCGCCGCGGCCTCGCTGGTGATCGCCAGCGGCGGACTGTCGATTCCGAGCATGGGCGCGAGCGGTTTCGGCTACGAACTGGCGCGCCGTTACGGCCACAACGTCTTGCCCACCCGCGCTGGGTTGGTGCCGCTGACTCTCAGCGGCAAGCACCAAGAGCGCTTGCAGGATCTGAGCGGCGTCGCGCTGCCGGTGACGGCGAGTTGCAACGATGTGGAGTTCAGCAATCAGATGCTGATCACCCACCGCGGCGTCAGCGGGCCTTCGATTCTGCAGATTTCCTCGTATTGGCAGCCTGGCGACGATTTGCGTCTGGATCTGCTGCCGGGCCGCGATGCATTGGATTGGTTGCAGACGCAGCAGCGCGAACGTGGGGCGGCGGAGCTTAAGACCGTGCTCGGCGAAGTGGTGCCGAAGCGGTTCGCGCAGCGCTTGTGCGAGTTGTGGCTCAGCAACAAGCCGATGAAGCAGTACAACCTGCCCGAGCTCAAGCAACTCGCGGCGACGCTGTCGTCGTGGCCGTTGACCGCCAGCGGCACCGAAGGCTATCGGACCGCGGAAGTCACGTTGGGCGGGGTCGATACCGATGAAGTGTCGTCGAGCACGATGCAGTCCAAGCGCGTGCCGGGGTTGTATTTCATCGGCGAGGTGATCGATGTGACTGGGTGGTTGGGTGGGTACAACTTCCAGTGGGCGTGGGCGTCGGGGAATGCGGCGGGGTTGGCGGTTTGATAGGGGCGATTCGAGCCCTTTGCCCTTGCCTCTTAGCCTTTGCTTCTTGCTCGTCATTCCCGCGAACGCGGGAATCCAGGGCTTTTCGTGCGAGAACGCTTGAAGTCGCTGGATTCCCGCGTTCGCGGGAATGACGACCTGGAGGGATGGCGCTGAAGTCTCTGGATTCCCGCCTTCGCGGGAATGACGTTCTGGTGAGTGCGCGCTAAGGCCTTAGGGTCGCGCTTCCGCTCTTGGCTTGAACGTACACAACAGGAAGCAGCGCACTTACCTACCGTCATTCCCGCGAACGCGGGAATCCAGGGCCTTTCGTGCGAGAACGCTTGAAGTCGCTGGATTCCCGCTTTCGCGAAATGACGAACCGGCAGGCAATGCCTCAGCCGCTCAATCGTCCAACACGGCTTCGCCGAACAAATCATGTTCGTCGCTACCCATGATTTCCACATCGACGAACTGCCCCACCCGCAGTTGCGCCTCCAACCCGTTCTGGATCTGCACCAGCCCATCGATCTCCGGCGCATCGGCCATCGAGCGCGCGATCGCCAGGTCTCCGTCGATCGCATCGATCAGGCAGCGCTGCACGCTGCCGATCTTGGCTTCGAGCTTGTTCGCGGAAATCTCCGCCTGACGCTCCATGAAACGCGCCAGACGCTCCTGCTTGACCTCTTCGTCGACCGGATCGGGCAGATCGTTGGCCTTGGCGCCGTCCACCGGCGAGTAGGCGAACGCGCCGACCCGGTCGAGTTGGGCTTCGTCGAGGAAATCCAGCAGCTCCTCGAATTCCTGCTCGGTCTCGCCGGGGAAGCCGACGATGAAGGTGCTGCGGATGGCGATGTCCGGCGCGATCGAGCGCCAGCGCTGGATCCGTTCCAGGGTCTTGTCGACCGCGCCCGGACGCTTCATCAGCTTGAGCACGCGCGGGCTGGCGTGCTGGAACGGGATGTCCAGGTACGGCAGCAGTTTGCCTTCGGCCATCAACGGGATGATGTCGTCGACGTGCGGGTACGGATACACGTAATGCAGGCGCGTCCAGATGCCGAGCTCGCTCAGGCCCTCGCACAGCGCCTTCATCCGGGTCTGGTAGGACTTGCCGCGCCATTCGTGCTCGGCGTACTTCACGTCCACGCCGTAGGCCGAGGTGTCCTGCGAGATCACCAGCAGTTCCTTGACCCCGCCCATCGCCAGCTTTTCAGCCTCGCGCAGCACCTGATCGACCGGGCGCGAGACCAGATCGCCGCGCATCGAGGGAATGATGCAGAAGCTGCAACGGTGATTGCAGCCTTCGGAAATCTTCAGATACGCGTAGTGCTTCGGCGTCAGCTTGACCCCGATGTCGTTGTCGGCGATCCGGCGCGGGACCAGATCGACGAAGGGATCGTGCTTGGGCGGCAGCGCCGCGTGCACCGCGCTCATCACGCTGCCGTAGTCCTGCGGGCCGCTGATCGACAGCACGTCCGGATGCGCTTGGCGGATCAGCTCCGAGCGCTTGCCCAGGCAGCCGGTGACGATGACCTTGCCGTTTTCGGCGATGGCCTCGCCGATCGCGTCCAGCGATTCGGTCACCGCCGAGTCGATGAAGCCGCAGGTGTTGACCACCACCACGTCGGCATCGTCGTAGCTCTGGACGATGTCGTAGCCCTCCACCCGCAACTGGGTGAGGATGCGCTCGGAATCGACCAGCGCCTTGGGACAACCCAGGCTGACGAAACCGACTTTCGGATTGGCGGGGGCGCTGGCGGACATGCTGGCGTGGCAACCTGATGATGGGACCTGAACGAACGCGGTGTGCCCGCTGCGGCGGGCCTGGGCGTGCGCGTGGTGCGATGAGGGCGCAAAACGCGCTTGGGGGCGCGGATTATAGCCTGCGGGGCTAAACTGCCTGCGAATCGGTTTCATCCGCACACGGAGCATCCCCCCATGGCTCATTGGATCGATCTGGACACCCCCGCCGGCCCCGTACGGGCCTGGCGCGCCGACCCCACCGGGCTGCCGCGCGGCGGCGTGGTGGTGTTGCAGGAAATCTTCGGCGTCAACGAACACATCCGCGCGGTGGCCGAGCGCTTCGCCGCGGCCGGCTATGTCGCCCTGGCCCCGGCCTTGTTCGATCCGGTCGAACGCCAGGTCGAGCTGGACTACGACAAGGACAGCGCCGCGCGCGGCAGCGAACTGCGCAACGCGGTCGGCTTCGACCGCGCCAGCGACATCGTCGGCGCCGCCGCCCACCTGCTGCAGAGCGAGGGCCTGCGCACCGGCGCGGTCGGCTTCTGCTGGGGCGGCTCGCTGGCGTTCCTGGCCAATACCCGCCACGGTCTGCCGGCGGTGAGTTATTACGGCGCGCGCACCGTGCCGTTTCTCGGCGAGCCGCTGCGCGCGCCGATTCTGTTCCACTTCGGCACCCGCGACGCCAGCATCCCGGCGGAAATGATCCAGCGCCATCGCGACGCGCTGGCGAACGCGCCGATCCACCTCTACGACGCCGATCACGCCTTCAACCGCGACATCGGCGATCACTACGATGCCGCCAGCGCCGAACTGGCCTGGACCCGCACCCTGGACTTCCTCGCGGACGCGCTGAAATGAATCCCTGGCACCTGCACCCGCAACTGGCCGACGACACCCATCCGGTCGCGCAATTCGAGCTGTGCGAACTGCGGTTGATGGACGACGCCAATCACCCCTGGCTGATCCTGGTGCCGCGGGTGGACGGCGCGGTCGAGCTGGTCGATCTGGACGAAACCCAGCAGCAAACCCTGACCCGCGAAATCGCCGCGGTCAGCCGCGCGCTGCAGGCCGCGTTCGCGCCGCACAAGCTCAACGTCGCCGCGCTCGGCAATCTGGTGCCGCAGTTGCACGTGCACGTGATCGCGCGCTACCGCGAAGACATCGCCTGGCCGCGTCCGGTCTGGGGCATGGCCACCGCGCAACCGTATTCGCCCGAGGCGCTGGTGCAACGCTTGCGCCTGTTGCAGGACGCCTTGGCCCGGTGAGCGCACGCCAGGCGGTGGCGGAATTCGAAGCGCTGGCCGACGACGCCTGGCTGCTGCGTTTGGGCGAACGCATCGACGACGCGCTCAACGCGCGCGTGCACGCGCTGGCCGCGCGCATCCGCGCGCAGGCGCCGGACTGGTTGCGCGATCTGGTCCCGGCTTACGCCAGCCTGGCGGTGTTCTTCGATCCACTGAGCGTCGATGCCCAAACCGTGCGCGCATGGCTGACGCGGCAATGCGACCAATCCGCAGACGACGGCGCCGCGACACCGGCGCGCACCATCGAAATTCCCGTGGCCTACGGCGGCGAATTCGGCCCCGACCTCGACGCCGCGGCGGCTGAACTCGGTTTGTCGCCGACTCAGTTGATCCAGCGCCACGGCGACGGCGACTACCGCGTGGCGATGATCGGCTTCGCCCCCGGCTTCCCGTATTTGTCCGGGCTCGACCCGGCGCTGACGCTGCCGCGTCTGGCCACTCCGCGCACCCACGTCGCTGCCGGCAGCGTCGCCATCGGCGGCGCCCAGACCGGTATCTATCCGCGGCCCGGCCCGGGCGGTTGGCGTCTGCTCGGGCGCACGCCGCTGCGGCTGTTCGACGCCGCGCGCGCCACCCCGAGCCTGTTGCAGCCCGGCGACCGGGTGCGCCTGCGCGCGATCGGCGCCGACGAATTCCAGGCGCTGAGCGAGGACGCCAGCGAATGAACACCGCGAACCCCCACGCCGACTGGATCGAAGTGCTCGCGCCCGGCGCGCTGAGCTGCGTGCAGGACCTCGGCCGCGACGGCTGGCGCCACCTCGGCGTCGGCCGCGGCGGCGCGCTGGATCCGCGTTGCGCGATCCTCGCCAACGCCCTGGTCGGCAACCGCGCCGACGCCGCGGTGCTGGAATTGGCGCTGCACGG
>NZ_JBAMDI010000233.1:0-7807 GCF_036961695.1 Pseudomonas sp. CGJS7
CCCGGCCGGAACGCCAGCATCCGCAGCACGCTCATCTCGAAACCGGCGCGCGGGCTCGGCGCCAGCGGCAGATCGCGACGGCCGTTGACGCTCATCTGGTACCACAGCTGCACCACTTCCGGCCGCAGCTGCGCGGCCAGCGCATCGACATCGACGCCGTCGGCCTCGACCGCCGCTTCCGGCACCAGCTGACGCACCTGGATCCGGTGCAGCGCATCGCCCAGGGCCTCCAGCACATTGCCCCAGTCCGGCGAGAACTCGGCCAGGGTCGCCACTTCATCGAGCAGCCGCTGGCCTTCGCCGTCGGCCAGCGCCGACAGCACCGCGCCGACCCGGGTCCGGTCGACCGAACCGAGCATCGCCGCCACCGCCGCGCCTTCCAGCGGCGTTTCCCCGCCGGCGCCGCCGTAAGCGATGGCCTGATCGAGCAAGGACAACCCGTCGCGCAAGCTGCCGTCGGCGGCCTTGGCCAGCTGACGGATCGCCGACTCCTCGGCCGGAATCTGCTCGGCGGCGAGAATCCGGGTCATCTGCCCGGAAATCTGCTGTTCGTCCAGGCGCTTGAGATTGAACTGCAGACAGCGCGACAGCACCGTCACCGGCAACTTCTGCGGGTCGGTGGTGGCGAGCAGGAATTTCACGTGCCCCGGCGGTTCTTCCAGGGTCTTGAGCAGCGCATTGAACGCCGACTTGGACAGCATGTGCACTTCGTCGATCAGGTAGACCTTCACCCGACCACGGCTGGGCATGTACTGGGCGTTGTCGATCACCTCGCGCACATCGTCCACGCCGGTGTTGCTGGCCGCGTCGATTTCGAGCAGGTCGATGTAACGGCCCGAGTCGATGTCCAGACAGGCGTTGCACTCGCCGCACGGGTCGGCCGAGGTGCCGCGCTCGCAATTC
This sequence comes from Pseudomonas sp. CGJS7, assembly GCF_036961695.1. Classification (NCBI taxonomy): domain Bacteria; kingdom Pseudomonadati; phylum Pseudomonadota; class Gammaproteobacteria; order Pseudomonadales; family Pseudomonadaceae; genus Pseudomonas; species Pseudomonas sp. CGJS7. The sequence continues at coordinate 904 of NZ_JBAMDI010000233.1, forward strand.
AACGACTTGGCGAAAATCCGCGCGATAGTGGTCTTGCCCACGCCGCGCGTGCCGGTGAACAAGAAGGCGTGGTGCACGCGCCCGGTGCCGAGCGCATTGGTCAGCGCGCGGACCACGTGCTCCTGCCCGACCAGTTCGGCGAAACGCTTGGGGCGCCATTTGCGGGCGAGGACAAGATAGGACATCGGATCCTTGAGGCGTTGGGACGGGGCGGAAGGCGCCGGCGGCGCCGCGAACGTCCGCGCGGCCGGCGCTGCGCGCCTGCCGGTCGCGCCCGGCGGCAGGCCGCGGGACGCTCGCGAACGAACCCCGGCATTGTGCCACGCCCCACCCTCGCCCCACCTCGCCGCGCAGGCCGTTAGCGCCCGTCGACACCGCCAGCTTGTTCCCGAAGCCGGCGACGGCTAGAATCCACGGCCCTGCTCGGCCCGCTCACGCGGCCCGGCCAGGATCCGGAGAGGTGTCCGAGTGGTTGAAGGAGCACGCCTGGAAAGTGTGTAAGCGTCTAAACCGCGCTTCGGGGGTTCGAATCCCCCTCTCTCCGCCAGATCTGTCGAACAGGCCCCTGACCTCAGGGGCCTGTTTCGTTTTTGGGTTTGCCTTCGCCGCAGCAGGTCTGCGCGCTCAGCGCCATCCGCCCCCGGCCCACCGCATCGACCGTATCCGCCCGGCTGCCCGCACGGCCTGCCCGCGCCATGGATGCCGCGCCTTCGGCAACATGCTATGAAGCTGCGGTCGAGCGGCTTCGCTCATCCGCAAAGGAATGCACTTGCACGCGATCGCCCGTTGCTTGTCGCCCCTGCTGGCCATCGCCAGCCTGTCCGCCTGCACTTGGCATGTGCGCGAGAACAACATCGTGATCCCGCGCACGGCGCCTTCGGCCGAGCTGTCCGGGTTGCGTACGCAGTTCCCGCAATACCGGATCGAAGAGGCGCGCATCGCCGCGGCCGATGGCGCGCAACTGTATTCGCTGCGCCTGCTGCGCCAGGACGCGGTCGCCACGGTGCTGTACTTCGGCGGCAACGGCTACACCATCGGCAAATCGGCGGGACGCACCGCCAAGAACTACGCGGATGCGCCGGTGAACCTGGTGCTGGTCGATCATCGCGGCTATGGCGCCAGCACCGGGACCGCGTCGCTGGACGCGTTGCTGGCCGACGCGGTGACGGTCTACGACGATCTGCGCAAAGACCCGTCGCTGGGCGGATTGCCGCTGATCGTGCACGGCCATTCGCTGGGCAGTTTCATGGCCGGCCGGGTCGCCGCCGCGCGCACGTTGGACGGTTTGATTCTGGAAAGCTCGGTCACCACCACCGAGGACTGGACCACGCATCTGCGCTCCAGGCAGAAGTGGTGGGCGCGGATGCTGGTGCGCCGGGTCGCGCCAGAAGGCGCGCTGGCCGGCAAGGGCAATGCCGAGGTCGCGGCGGGTTTGGATGAGCCGGCATTGTTCGTCGTCGGCGAAAACGACGACGTCACGCCGCCGCGATTCGCTCGGGCGCTGTTCGATGCCGCGCCCTTGCCCGAGGGGCGTAAGCGCTTGCTGATCGTGCCCGGTCGCGATCATCTGAGCGCGGCGGACTCTCCCGATTTTCGTGCAGTTCTCGCGGCATGGGTCGCCGAGAAGCAAACCGCTCCGGCGGCCGGCGCGTTGCCATCGAAGCCATTCGCCCCCCTCGATGAACGCGCCCCGTCTACAAACCATCCTTAAACAATAGACGCCCTATCGCCCGCCCGGCCCCGTCGGCGATTGTGGCTATCATGCCGGCGACGACTCGCGCGTTGCAGAAGTCGCCGGAGCCAAAGCCTGCCATGCGAACCAACATCCCTTTCTTTTCCCGCACTCCATCGCTAAGCCGGCGCATCGCCTGGCGCGTGGGTCTGGGCGTGGTGGTGTTGATCTTCGCGATCTTCCTGGTCATCTGCGCGATGATCTGGAAACCCGGCGCGCTTCAGGTGTATCGCGGCATCGCCGAGCAGGCGGCGGAAGCGGTGAGCTTGCGCGAGGGACGGCTGGCGCTGGATCCGACGTTGTTGCCGCGGCGCATGCGCGAGGCGCCGGAAAACGCCTGGCTGGTGGTCGCCGACGATGCCGGCAACACGCTCACCTGGGGCAAACCTCCCGGCGAGTATCGCTCGCTGCTCGGAATGCTGACCCTTCTGTCGGATTCGGATCTGCGCAGCCCGGACCCGCGCCTGGCCGCGACGCTGAGCGTGGAGGAACGCGAGGGCGGACGCGTGCGCGTCATCGTCGGCGGCGTTCCCGACGAAGGCATCATCGGCTTGTTCGGGCCGCTGTTCTACTTCATCGGCCTGTGGCTGGCGCTGCCGATCGCGGCGGCGATCCTGCTGCTGGTGCCCTGGATCGTTCGCCGCGGTTTGAGCGGCATCGGCAAAGTCGCCGAGCAGGCGAGCACGCTGGACATGAATCACCGCAGCAAGCCGCTCGACGCCGGGGCGGTGCCGTCGGAGCTCAAGCCGCTGATCGACTCGTTCAATCAGGCGCTGGAGCGGATCTGGGACGCCGCCGAAGCGCGCGACCGTTTCCTAGGCAACGCGGCGCACGAGCTGCGCTTGCCGATCACCATCGTCCGCGCGCGCGCCAGCGCGCTGCCGGCGGGAACGGCCAAGACCGGCCTGCTCAGCGACATCGCGCGGCTGGAGAACATCTCCGAGCAATTGCTGGACTTGCAGCGGGTCGATCGCGGCCTGATGGCCCATCAGCCGCTGGATCTGGTCGAAGTCTGCCGCGACGTCGGCGAAGACATCGCACCGTTGTTGATCAAGGCCGGCTACGCATTCTCCTTCGACGCGCCGCAGACGCCGGTGCTCGCGCTCGGCGACGCAGGCGCGCTACAGCGGGTGATCATGAATCTGCTGCAGAACGCCATGGTCCACGGCGGCGGCGCGGGCGAGATCGCGCTGAGCGTGTCGCCCGATGGCCGGATCAGCGTGTCCGACGCCGGCCCGGGCATCGCCGAGGAAGACTATTCGCAGATCTTCTCGCCCTTCTACCGCCTCAACCCCGCCGCCCAGGGCAGCGGACTGGGTCTGCACCTCGCGCGCGAGGTGGTGATCCAGCACAAGGGCAGCATCCGCGTATCCCGCGCCGACCAAGGCGGCGCGCGCTTCTGCGTGCAACTGCCGGTGGCGCGCGCGCAAACCCAAGGAACCTGAGGATGCGCATCTTGCTGGTCGAGGACGACCAAGGCTTGTGGCAGGCGATGAAGATCGCGCTGTCGGCGCACAGCATCGTGCTGGATGTCGCCGCGGATCTGGGCCAGGCGCGCGAGGCGCTGAGCAATGCCGACTACCGCGCGCTGATCCTGGACTGGCAACTGCCGGACGGCGAAGGCGTGTCGCTGATTCCGCTCGCGCGCCGCCTGCATCCGGGCTTGCCGGTGCTGATGCTGACCGCGCGCCACCACATCGACGACCGCATCCAGGGCCTGGACGCCGGCGCCGACGATTACATCACCAAGCCGTTCGACGTGAACGAGCTGCTGGCGCGGATACGCGCGGTGTGCCGACGCCCGGCCCAACCGCAAATCCCCACCATCACTTTGGGCGCGCTGCAGTTCGACTTCGCCAACCGCTGCGCCAGCTTGAACGGCGCCAATCTGCCGCTGCCGCGGCGGCAGTTGCTGGTGCTGGAGACCTTGTGCCTGCGCGCCGGCCGCACGGTATCGCGCGAGAAATTGCAGGAAGCGGTGTACGGCTTCGACGACAACATCGAGTCCAATACGCTGGAATCGCATATCTCGCGATTGCGGCGCACGCTGGCGCCGGCGGGCGTGGAAATCCACGCGATGCGCGGACTGGGCTATCTGTTGCAGACCGCCGACGAGCCATAGCGCGCGGGGCCGTCCGCTTGCCCGCAAGCGGATGCCGACGCGGACGGATCAACCGCCCGCGGCCAAACTTCCCTGCTGCATCGCCGCCAGCAGCGCCGCGGTCATCTCGCTCTTGGACAGTTTGCCGTCCTTGTTGCTGTCGAGCGGATCGAAGTGTTGCGCGAGCGTGGGTTCGATACCGGCTTCCTTGCGGTCGATGAAGCCGTCGCCGTTGGCGTCGGCGGCGGCGAACCCCTTGTCGAATTCGGCGCGCTGTTTCTTGATCCGCGCGAGCATGAACGCGTCGAACTCCTGACGCGAGATGGCGTTGTCCTTGTTGCTGTCGACCGCTGCGAACGCGCCGTCGATGTAGGCGCGCTCCGCGCTGGGCGGGGTCGCGGCCACGGCCGCGCCGGCCAGGGACAGCCCCACGGCCAGGATTGCAAGTTGTTTCATGACGGTTCCTTTCGGGGGTAAGGGTTATCGATTGCGCCAGTATTCGCGCTGACGGTATTCGCGCTCGCGCTGGTCTCGCTCGCGTTCGCGCGACTCCCACTCGCGGCGTTCGCGCTCGCGGCGCTCCCAATCGCGTCGGTCGTCGTTGCGCCAGCGGTTGCGGTCGTCGTAACGCCGGTCGGGCGTGGTCGCTTTACCGATGGCGCCGCCGGCCAACGCACCGCCGGCGGTGGCCCATGGATCGCCATTGGAAAGCAGCGAACCGGCGATGCCGCCGACAATCGCGCCGGTCAGGGCGCGGCGTTCTTCCTTGGACATTGCATCTGCGTTCGGCGCCGCGGCCAGACCTGCGGCGACGATCAGGGCGACGGCGGTGCCTCGCAGGGCGGCTCCGGTGGCCTTGAACATGGCGTGTTCCTCTACTGGGTCGCTGATGAGAGACAGTTCTCGCCAGCAACAACAGCGGCGCATGCAAGCGCCCCGCTGCTGTCCAGGGCACTGTAGAAATCGAAGCTTGTACCAACCTTGCGTGCGGTACTCGCCGCTAGCCTCGGTAGGAGTGCGTTCAGGCAGCCAGCCGCGACGCGATCCATGAACGGCCACTTAGCGCATCCAGCGCCGCGACCCCGCCGCAAGGTTCGGACAAGCTTCGATTTCTACAGTGCGCTCCACAGCAGTGGGAAGGCCGCGGACACGGCCGCCTTCGGAGAACTATGGACGTGCGTGATTCACAGGCATCGGCGGGATGCCGCGTTGCCCGAAACCGGACAGAACCCTCCCCGCGCCGACAACCCGATTACGGCCTGACTTCGGCCGCATGGAACATACGCCGCGTCAGTGGGCGACCGCGCTGGTCGTCGCGATGGCCGAGTTCGTTGTGGAACCCGGCGCGAACGAGCGTCTGTATCCATGGCCTGGAACTGGCGGCATTCGTCGCGTTCGGCGGCTGGCTCAGCGTCTCAAGCGATGAACCTGGCGCAATGGTTCTCATGCTCGGCGCGGTCTTGCTCATCAGCGCCTTGCTCGCGATCAATCCAGCCGGCGCGCTCTGCCGCAGAAACACCGTCGCCGGCCGAAAGCCGCTGTTTCGCGCATTGCACGTCGGCTCGATTGCTTTGATCGCCGCGGCTTACGCGTGGTTCGCGATCGACCTGGGCAACGGTCGGGGCGTTCTGACGTTGATGGCGGTTTGGCTGGCCGCCGCGGCCTGGGCGTGGCTGAAGCGGGCACTCGACCGCGCATCGGCGGAATCCCGGCGATGATCCAGGTCATCATCAACGCTCTGTTCGAGCTCGGCGCCCATCTGATACTCGATCACTTTTCGCGCGCGACGTTGCTGGCGCTGGTGGCGGCGGCGGTGTTCCTGACGATCAGCCTGTTTTTCTACTTCATGGCCCGTCTGATCTACCTGCAAATGCTCTGCTATGGCCTCGTGCTGGCCGTGGGCGGACTTCATTGCGCGCTTGCGGCGTCGCCGGCCGTGAATTACGCGCAGGCCGCGATGTCGTGACCGCGGAGCGACACGGATCGATCGATGCCCGACGAAATTTCGCGCAGCCTTGGCGGGATTGCTCGCCGAACAACGCGGCACGCCGCGGCCGGACCGATCCGGCTCAGCAAGTGACTATTCGCGAGGACAGCTTGATGCCCTCGCTGGAATACGTTTCCAACGGCAGGCGGAAGATGCCGGCGCACACCGTATAGCGCGGCTGCAGCAGGCCGCCGCAGCCCGGATGCCAGAACGAGGCTTCCGGATGCGACGCGAACATCAGATCGGTGCAGCCGCAATCCAGGCATTGCGAGGGCGCTTTGCGGGTACGGCGCCATTGCATGAGCTGGTCCAGGCGCGCGAGTTCGGTCGGCAGGTATTCGGGCTTGTCCAGGTAGAAGTCCGAACTGATCTGGTAAGCGTAGATCTCGTCGCCGCGACGCAATGCGCGCGCTTCGGCCAGGATCGCCGCGGGGCTGGGAAGGTACTCGGCCAACACCGGCGCTTCGCACTGCTGGCACCACGCCGGCCAGGTGAGCATTCTCAATTCCGTCGCGCCTTCGTACACCCGCAGTTTCATGGGGATGCCGTATTCCAGGCTGCAACCCACACAGCGGTACGCGTTGGGCGTCATCACGCGTATCGAGCCCCCGTGGCCATCGCGGCATCGACGATGCCGCTTCCGACGCGGATCGTTTCACATTCCAAGGCCGCCTGCCATCGGCTCCAGCGCCCGAGCGGGGCATTCGCGCCGCCACCGGAATCAACTTGCCTTAAGCACAGAAACAACTTTTCGTTCGCTCAGCGGACCAGCCGCGAACCCCCGCCAATTGTGCATTCGCGACTCATCCCGCACTCTCACGAATCATTACAGCGATGTTGCAACGCAACCGCGCGAACTGCGCCCACGTTCGCATTCGCGCGCCGCGCGGCGCCTCTAGATTGCGCCCGCCGCGCCGTGGCCAAGGGGGTTTGCGCCGCCGCGCGGTTTGCCGCGCCCGCCGTCGTACCGCGGCGGCGGGCGCGATCACTCCTGTCCTTTTTCAAGGAATCCAGATGAGCAAAAAGTTTTCCGACCCGGCCACGAGCGGGGACTCGGCGCCTTCCTCGCGCGCGCGGCGCAAGC
>NZ_JBAMDI010000234.1:0-7800 GCF_036961695.1 Pseudomonas sp. CGJS7
GCTGCGTTGGCAGCGGCCGGATCGGGCGCCGGGGCGGTGCCGTTGGCGATCGCCAGTTCGGCCGCGGTCAGCGGCTGCGCCTTGAGTTGTTCGGTCAGGCCGGTGAGCTTGTTGAGCGCCCAGGCCTTGTCGCCGATCGCGATCAGGCTGCGGCCGTCGGGCATGACGTCGCCGACCGCGTACTCGGCGCCGTCGATGTCGACCACGTGCGGATTGGTCCCGCGCACGATCTGCACGATCCGGGTCGGCTCGGTCGCGACCGGCTTGCTCTCGGCCTCCGGCGCGGCCACCACCGGGCCTGCGACCGGCGCCTGCGATTCGTCGAGATTGCGCGGAATCAGCCGGCGCGCGCCGTCGACGTCCTGCATCGCGCGCGAAGCGACCACCCGCTTGAACAGCGCTTGATCGGGAAAGCGTCCGCTGACCTCGACATCGCCGTTGCCCAGATAGCGCGTCTGCGCGCTCAGGCCCTGGCTGCGCAACACTTCGCGCACGTCGGCGGCGATGTCGTCGCCGGTGCGCAATTCCAGCCGCGCCTCGACTTGGTCGGTGGCCAGGCGCTTGCGGATCATCTCGCGCGCGGCCGCGTCCTTGACCGTGCCCGACAGCACCAGGCTGCCGTCTTCGTTCTCGACCAGGCGGCCGTCGGCGATCGAGAACTGCTTGATCAGCGGCTCGACCAATTCCTTGGCGGTGGGCTCTTTCTCGAACCCGGGCATCACCGCCGCGGCGATCGCCACCGACACCAGCGACAACGCCGCCAGACCCGCGATCAACGGCAGATGGCGCATGCCCGATTTGGCCGGCTTGGGCAGATCGCCCTGGTTGGGCAGCATCGTCGCCCAACCCGGATCGTCGGCCGAACCGACCGCGAACGAGGCGCCGCCCAAGTCCACCCGCTGCATCGCGGTGAGCTCGGCCGGATCGCCGGGATTGAGGGTCTGGCCTTCGATCAGCAACGGCGCGTCCAGCGCGCGCAGCGACACGCTGCCGCCCATGCGGGTGAGGAACGCGTGGCGCGGAGCGACGCCGGGATCGGACAGGACGATGTCGCAATCGCCGCTGCTGCCGATCAGCACCGTCTCCTGCGCCGACAGCGGCCGGCTGCCGCCGGTGTGCAGGCCGGAGACCACCCGCAGCACGCTGATCGCGGGCGCCGCGACGCGGATCTCGGGCTTGAGTTCGGGCTTGGCGTCGGCAACGCCGCCAGCGGCGGTTACCTCGCCGGGAAGGTCTTGGTTATCGGTGGAGGACATGGCGAACTCCTGATCGGGCGCCGTCGGCAAGGACGGCATGCGCGGCCGGGACGCGCGATACGCGCGGGCCCGACGGGCGATGAGAGGGGGACAGCGAGCGCGGATGTCGGTTCATTCGTCTGGTTCCTCAGGCGTTGACCTGGCCCGCCTGCACGATGCGCAGGTCCGGAGCGAGTTCCTGATAGGACAACACCGGCAGTTCGAAGAAGTCGATCTCCAGCAGCTTGCGTAAATGACGGCGAACATCCAGTGAACACAGCAGCACCGGCTTAACGCCTTCAGCTTGGCGGGCCAGATGCCCGCGCACTTCCGCGCCCAGGCGTCCGGCCAACTCGGGCGAGATCGCCAGTTGGGTGGCGCCGCCGGCCACCCGCACCGATTGGCGCAGGCGATCCTCCAATTCAGGATGAATCAGCAGCACCTGCATGGTGCGTTCGGCGTCGGCGTAACGGTCGGCGATCTCGCGCTTGAGCGCGACGCGCACGTACTCGGTCAGCAGCACCACGTCTTTCTCGCGGCCGCCGACATCGGTGATGGCCTCGAAGGCGTCGCGCAGATTGCGGATCGGCACGCCCTCCTCGACCAGCCGACGCAGCACGTCGGCGACGCGTTGCGGCGCGACCACGCGCAGCATTTCCTTGACCAGGTCCGGATAGTCGCGCTGCATCCGCCCGAACAGGTTGGAGGTTTCCTGGATGCCGATGAAGTTGCCCATCCGCCGCTCCAGCGCGGTGCGGCAATGCTCGATCACCGTGGTCAGCGCATCGCGGATGCCGACCCCGGCCTGGCCGGTCCATTCGCCGGTCAACGTCGGGAAGAACCCGGCCAGCTTGGGCGCGTTGGCATCGCCGGCGCGGGCCGGACGGAACTGCGCGTTCGGCGACATCCGCCCGAACGCGATGCGCGCGCCGAACGCGGTCAGGCGGAAACCGCCCAGGCCGTCGCTGCCGTCCAGATCGGCGGCGATCTTGACCACCGGCACCGGCAGCGGCACGCCGTATTCGTCGCGCAGACGGCGCGCGACCTCGACCATGCGCTCGCGCGCGGCGTGTTCGCCGAACGCGGCGATCAACGACGGCGACAATTCCAGTTGCAGCGGCGCGGGCGGCGCGATTTCGTCTTCGTTGACGACTTTCTCATCGATCCCGCGCTCGCCCTCGGGCACCTTGAACACGCGACGCAGCGTGTCCGAGGTATGCCGGTAGCGCCACGCGGCGAATCCCAGCAGCACGAACGACAGCAACAGGAACACCGGCCAGGGGAAGCCCGGCACGAACACCATCAAGAACGCCAGGCAGCCGGTGATCAGCAGCACGCGCGGCTGGCCGGTGACTTGGCGGGTGATCGATTCGCCCAGGTGGCGGTCGTCCTCGTCGCCGGCGGTGCGGGTCACCACCAGGCCGGCGGCGATGGTGGCCAGAATCGCCGGAATCTGCGAAACCAGGCCGTCGCCGATGGTCAGGATCGAATACGTGTGGGTCGCGTCCGCCAGCGGCATGCCCTTCTGCAGCACGCCGATGGCCAGGCCGCCGAGCAGGTTGATGATGATGATGACGATGCCGGCGATGGCGTCGCCCTTCACGAACTTCATCGCGCCGTCCAGGCTGCCGTGCAGCTGGCTTTCCACTTCCAGAAGGCGGCGCTTGCGCTTGGCTTCGTCCTTGTCGATCAGGCCGGCGCGCAGGTCCGAGTCGATCGACAGCTGCTTGCCGGGCATCGCGTCCAGGGTGAAGCGCGCCGCCACTTCGGCCACGCGCTCGGCGCCCTTGGCGATGACGATGAACTGGACCACGGTGATGATCAGGAACACCACGAAGCCGACCACCAGATTGCCGCCGGCGACCATGCTGCCGAAGGTTTCGACGATGTGGCCGCCGTTGGCTTCGAGCAGGATCGAGCGGGTGATGGCGATCGACAGCGCCAGCCGGAACAGCGTGGTCAGCAGCAGCACGCTGGGGAAACTGGAGAACGCCACCGGCGTCGGGATGTACAGCGAGATCAGCAGCAGGCCGAAGCCGATGGCGATGTTGACCGCGACCAGGGTGTCGATGATCGCCAGCGGCAGCGGCAGGATCATCACGCCGATGATGGTGACCGCGGCCACGGCCAGGACCAGATCGCTGTAGCCCGCGCGGCGACGCGGCTGCTTGCCGGACGCTGCGGCGGTCAGGGAACTCAACAATGCTCGCATTCGGTCAGCCCCGGACCCTGGAGATGGATGTCCCGAACCGGGACTGCGCGGCGGCGGACGCACACGCGAAGGCGGTCGCGCCATCCCGCGGGGCCGAGCCGCAGGTCGCGATCATGTGATGGATTGCGCTGTCTCGAACGCTGAAAGCAGTCACTGCTCTGCCACGTACCCCTGAGCACCCACGCATGGCGCCGTCCTTACACACGTTGCCGGTTCGGACGGCCGATACTAAGTGCTATTTGTCATCCGTTGTATGAACTTTGATGAACAAATAACTTCTTGTGCGTGATCTGCACATTTACGTTCTTGCTCACTTCCGGCACTACATTCGCGCGCATTCATCCCTATTTTTGTGAACTTGTGCGCAATTGCGTCATCGCATTCGACTAACGTATGTGCGAAACGATCACGATTCGCGCTGCACCGGGGAGGCCGCGTCGGAGGTGGAGGAAGTTGCGGTTGAAACTGTCGTATCGGCCGCGAGCGGCGCGCCCGCCACGGCGGTATCGCTGGGCGCCGGATCGGCCGGCAGTACATCGGCGCGGTCCAGTTCGGCGATCAGATTGATCGATTGCCCGCCCACGCCGACCGCCAACGCCCGGCCGCTGCGGGTGCGCAGCACGACGATCCGCTCGCGCGGGCCGATCGGCAGGATCTGCAGAATCGACAGCGGCGCCTCGCGCGCGGTCAGTCCGTGCCGCTTGCGCAGATACAGCAACACCGCGACCAGGCCGCCGAGCGCCACCGCCACCGGCAGCAGGATCGCGAGGAATTCGAAAAACAACGAAGGCGGCTGCGCCGCCGGCTTGGCCGGCGCGGCGGTCGCGGCGGCGGCCAGCGCGGCCCCCGGCAGACACGCCAGGACGGCGCAACAACGAACGGCGATAGACAGCAGGGGCAGGGTCGGCATGGCGAGTCGGTGCGGAATGCAGAGTCGGATCGGAACGGGCGCGCGGGACAGTCGCGGCCGCGCGGCGGCGACATACCGTAGCAGCCCGCCGACGGTTTCAGTCGCACGCGCGCGCCGCCGCCGGCTTCACGCGGCCGGCCCGGGCCGCATGGCATTGATGTAGACATGTCCTCCGTACCGTCCGACGCTCACGCCGCCGCGGCGCCGCCGCGCGAGGCCGCGCCCCAGGCCGCGCCCCAGGCCGCCGGGCTGCTCGCCGCGGTGCCGTTCGCCTGCGCGATCTTCGCCGGCGACGGCGCGCTGCGCGCCGGCAATACCCGTTATGCCGAGGAGTTCGGCGAGTTGCCCGAACACGGCCAACGCGAGGCGCTGCTGGCGCGTCTGCACGGCGGCGCCAGCGCCGGCGAGCGCCCGCGCGAAGTGCGCGCGCCGCACAACGGCCGCTGGTACGCCCTGCATTGGGGCCGCGCCGAGCACGAGGGCGCGGCGGTCGACGTGCTCACCGCGGTCGACATCAGCGAGCGCATCGAGACCCTGGATTCGCACAAGACCCGCCAGGAAAAACTGCTGTTCACCTCGCGCCTGATGTCGGTCGGCGAGATGGCCGCGACCCTGGCCCACGAGCTCAATCAGCCGCTCGCGGCGATCATGAATTATCTGAACGGCAGTCTGCGCCTGGTCGAACAGGCCGGCGGTCCGGTGCAAGTCGAACGCGCGCTTCAAGCGGCGCGGACCCAGGCCGAACACGCCGCCGCGGTGATCTCGCGGGTGCGCGAGTTCGTCCGCGCGCGCGAGCCGCGGCGCGATGCCCACGAGCTGAGCAAAATCGCCGAAACCGTGCTGGAACTGCTGCGCCTGGAAGCCGAGCGCCTGCAACTGCGGATCGATCTGGGCCTGCCGGCGCAGCTGGCGCCGGTGTTCGCCGACCGGGTGATGATCGAGCAGGTGCTGCTGAATCTGGTCAAGAACGCGATCGAGGCGATGCGCGAAATCCCCACCGCGCGCCGGGAACTGCGCATCGATGCGCGGATGAATCTGGACGACCAGATCGAAGTGCGGGTCTCCGACCGCGGCGCCGGGCTCAGCCCGGCCGAGCAGGACCAGCTGTTCTCGCCGTTCTTCACCACCAAGACCGACGGCCTGGGCATCGGCCTGGCGATCTGCCGGTCGATCATCGAATACCACGAAGGCCGCTTGTTCTTCGAACCGCGCGAGGGCGGCGGCAGCGTATTCGGCTTCACCCTGCCGCGTTACGAGGCGCGCGCTTGATCGGGGCGGCCGCGCCGCGGATCCAGCGTGAAGGCATTCAGCAGGTCGGCGGCGAGATGACAAAGATCAGCATCGCCGCCCCCGCCCGCCGGGTTATACCGTGCCGCTGGCGCGCGGCCGGGCGAGGACGGCCTGCGCATTCCAGATTCGCCCAAGGACCGCATCGCGTTGGAACGCGGGGCATTGCCGGGAGTCAGGCCGCATGACCGAAGCACGCATCTACCTGGTCGACGACAACGACGGTTTCCGCGAATCCACCGCGTGGCTGTTGGAAACGGCCGGGTTCGAAGTGCAGGCGCACGCCTCCGGGCCGGCGTTTCTGGAGGCGTATGCCGGCGAGCGCCACGGCACTGAGGCGACCTGCCTGGTCTCGGACATCCGCATGCCGCTGATGAGCGGACTGCAATTGCAGGAAGAACTGCGCCGGCGCGGGATCGCGCTGCCGCTGGTGTTCGTGACCGCGCACGGCGACGTGCCGCTGGCGGTGGAGGCGATGCGCAAGGGCGCGGCCAACTTCCTGGAAAAACCTTTCAGCGACGAGGCCCTGATCGATGCGATCCGCGCTGCCGTCGCCAACGCGCGCAACCACGCCGGCGGCGAGGCCGGCGACGACCGCCTGGCCAAGCTGAGCCCGCGCGAGCGTCAGGTCATGGACCTGGTGGTGGCGAGCAAACCCAACAAGATCATCGCCGACGTGCTCGGCATCAGCGTCAAGACCGTGGAACTGCATCGATCGAACATGATGAACAAACTCGGAGTACGCTCGCTGCCCGAATTGATGAAGGTGGCGTTGGGCCATGGCTGAGCCGCACAGCAGCATCGACGACAGCGTCGTCGCCGCGCCCGCGCCGCCCGCGCTGGAAGGCCGGCCGATCCGCGGGCGCGTGCCCGCGGTGCCGCTGTGGCAGGCGCAGGCCTTGTGCGGGTTCTTCGGCGCCGCCCAGCGCTGGCCGCTGCGCGAGGGCGGTTGGCTCAGCTTCGCCCAGGCCGGCGCGATCGACGGCGAGCTGGTCACGCTGGAAGGCGACGGCGCGCGGGTCAAGCTGCAGCTCGAAAGCGGCCTGTCGCTGGACAACGACACCGGCCTGCACTGGAGCGACTACCAAGGCCGCTCGCGCGTGCTGGCCTGGAGCCTGGCGCACGAATCGCAATTGATGCGCCTGAGTCAGGCGCTGGACATCGCCTTGATTCCGGTGGTCGACGACGGCAACGCCTCGTTGCAAAGCCTGCAGGCCTTGAACGCGGTCGATCAGGACGGGCTGTGGCTGGCGTTCGCGATCAGCGATGCCGGCGGCCAGGCGCGCGCGCGCGGCCACCTGCGCATTCCGCCGGGCTGGGTCGACCGGCTGCTGCAGCGCGCGGAGATTTTCGAACGCCCGCGCGGCGATGAGATCGACGGTTATCGCGATTGGTCCGATCTGCCGATTCCGATCGCGCTGCGCTGGGACGGCCCGCAACTGCGCTACGCGCAATGGCGCCAGCTGCGCGCCGGCGACGTGCTGGTGATCGGCAACTATCAACGCCCGCCGCCGGTGCAGGCGCAGGTGCCGGGCTTCGCCTGGCCGCTGGTACCGGCCGCCGAGGGCTGGCGCATCGACGGCCCGCCCTTGACCCTTTCCACGCATCAGGAGACTTCCCCGATGAGCGACACCGAGTCCGCCCCCGACACCGCCGAACCCACCGGGCCGGACGTTCCGGTCCGCCTGGAGTTCGACCTGGGCCGGCTGGAATGCCGCTACGAGGATCTGGCCGGCTTCCAGCCCGGCTACGTGTTCGCCCTGCCCTCGCGGCTGGAAGGCGCCAACGTGGTGATCCGCGCCAACGGCCGCGATGCCGGCCGCGGCGAGATCGTCGCGGTCGGCGACACCTTGGGCGTGCGCCTGATCTCCTGGAGCTGAGCGATGGATTTCACTTCGTTCTCGCCGGCGCTGGTGCTGCTGACGGTGGTCAGCCTGGCGCTGGCGCCGTTCGTGGCGGTGATGGTGACGTCCTTCACCAAGATCGTGGTGGTGCTGAGTTTGTTGCGCAACGCGCTGGGCCTGCAGCAGGTGCCGCCCAACGTGGTCATCAACGGCCTGGCGATCGTGCTGTCGATCTACGTGATGTATCCGGTGATCCTGGAAACCCACGACGCGATCAACGCGCGCGCCAACGGCACCACCGTCGCGGCGGTG
>NZ_JBAMDI010000235.1:0-7589 GCF_036961695.1 Pseudomonas sp. CGJS7
ACGCTCGACCACGTTGATGATCAGCACATTGCCATCGCGGCTCAACTGGATGTCCTGGAAGAACCCGGTCTTGAACAGGGAACGAGTCGAGTCCACCAGGCGGCGGTCGTCAGCCTGGTCGCCGACGTTCAGCGGCAAGGCACCGAACACACTGCCGGCGGAAACCCGCTGCAGGCCGTTGACGCGAATGTCGGCGATCCTGAACGGTGAGGCCTGGGCCAACGTGGCTTTCAGCAGCAGGATGGAGAGCAACAGGCGCGGGTAGTTCATCGGGGTTTCCAGACAAGCGGATTCGGAGGGCAGCAAGCGCGGGCGACCCGCAAGCAGCGGGCGATGAGGATACGGGCGGGCTGTGTACGGCGCGGTTAGCCGAGGGTAAAGATGTGTAAAGTCCGACCGGGCGGCAGTGACAGTGCCGGCTTGCAGGGCGATCATTGCAGCCCCTGCAATTGCGATATCTGGCCCTGATGATCCCTGTGCTGCTGGTCGACGACGACCGCGAACTGACTGAAATGCTCTCTTTGTACCTGGCGCGCGAAGGCTTCCAGGCAACGGCCGCGGACACGGGTGAGGAAGGCGAGACCCTGGCGTTGTCCGGCCATTTCCAGGTGGTGGTGCTGGACGTGATGCTGCCAGGCATCTCTGGTATCGAAGTGCTGCGCCGCGTGCGTGCACGTAGCCAGGTGCCGGTGCTGCTGCTGACGGCCCGCGGTGACAACATCGACCGCATTGCCGGCCTGGAGCTGGGGGCCGATGACTATGTGCCCAAGCCCAGCTCTCCCGGTGAGCTGGTGGCACGCCTGCGGGCAATACTGCGTCGCGTGCAGCCACACCTGATGGGTGAAGCCAGCCCGCCCGAGGTACCTGAACAGGTACGCAGCGGCGCATTGAAAATGTGGCCGGGGCGGCGCGAGGCGCGCTGGGGCGCAGCCACGCTGGAATTGACCGGCTCCGAGTTCAGCCTGCTCGAAGCCCTGGCGCGCCAGGCCGGTCAGCTGGTCAGCAAGCAGGACCTGTCGCTCAATGCCCTGGGCCGGCCGCTGACCCGTTATGACCGACGCATCGACGTGCACGTCAGCAGCATCCGGCAAAAACTTGGCCCGCGTGCCGATGGCAGCAGCTGGATCCAGAGCGTGCGCGGCATGGGCTACATGCTGATCGTCGAATGATGCGCCGGCGTCTGTTCTGGAAGCTGTTCCTGGCCTTCTGGCTGGCCAACACCCTGACCTTCCTGGTGGGGGCGGGGGCCTTCATGCTCAATGAGCTGCGCGGCGATACACCCGGGCTGCGTTCGCTGCTGGCCACCGAGCTGCAATTGCTCGAACGGCATGGCGAGCGGGCCGGCCGCCAGTTGCTGGACGTGTCGCCACAGCCGCAGGATGTGCAAGTAGGCCTTTACGACGATCAAGGCCGCTTGCTGGCTGGCCAAACGGTGCACGTGGCGCGTTTCGAGCAGGCACTGCTCGACCGTGACGGCCGCCCGCTGGTGCTGCGCGCTTCGGTGGCCACCCGTGTCGGTATGGCACCGCGCCCACGCAACCTTGGCCCGTTTGTGACAGGGGCGGTGATGAGCGCGCTGTTCGCGCTGTTGTGCAGCTTTTACCTGACCCGGCCGCTGACCTGGCTGCGCGAGGCCATGGGCCAGGTTGCCCAAGGCCGTTTCGATGTGCGGGTCAGGCCGCGGCTGGGCAAGCGCCGTGACGAAATCGTCGACCTGGCCGAGGACTGTGACCGCATGGCCGGCCAGCTCAAGGCCCTGGTGCAGGCCCAGCAGAACCTGCTGCATGATATTTCCCATGAGCTGCGCTCACCGCTTACCCGCATGCATGCCGCCATCGGCCTGATGCGCCAGCAACCCGACCGGCCCGACATGCTGGAGCGGGTCGAGCGCGAGTCGCGGCGCATGGACGACCTGATCGAGCAACTGCTGACCCTGGCCCGTGCCCAGTCCCGTCAAGGCAACAGTGACTTCGCCAGCGTGGATGTGGTCGAACTGCTGGCGCAGATCGTCGAGGATGCCCGTTTCGAGGCAGGCATGAAGCAGTGCCAGGTGTCCTTGCTGGCTCAGGGCGCGTTTCTCATGCATGGCCATGAAGAGCTCCTGTACCGGGCTTTCGAGAACGTCATCCGCAATGCCGTGCGCTACACCAAGCCCGGCACGGCGGTATTGGTGGAGGCCGCACCGGCACCAGGTGGGCAATGGTTGCAAGTGTGCGTCAGCGACCATGGCCCAGGCGTCGACCCGGCGCGCCTGCAGCGCATCTTCGAACCGTTCGACCGTGGCACCGACAGCAGCGACGGCTTCGGCCTGGGGCTGGCGATCGCCCAGCGTGCCATCGCCTTGCACGGTGGCAGCATCACCGCGCTGGCCGCCGCCACAGGGGGCTTGCGGGTGCGCATCGAACTGCCGCAAGCCATTGCTACTTGAAGCCGGTGACCGCGTGGGGAACGTAAGGGGCCTGCAAGCGCGCCACCTCGTCCTCGCTCAGCTGCAGTGACAGTGCGCCCAGGGCATCGTCCAGGTGGGCGGGCTTCGAGGCGCCGACGATAGGGGCGCTAACGCCGGCCCTACCCAGCACCCAGGCCAGCGCAACCTGGGCCATCGGCACCCCCCGTTCGCTGGCGATCTGCTCGACCACATCGATTACCCGGCCGTCCTCCACCTCGGTCTTTTCATAGAACGACTGCCCGGACACATCGGTGCGCGTGCGTTGGGTTTGCTGCCCATGCGGTCGTGTCAGGCGGCCGCGCGCCATCGGGCTCCAGGGCATCAGGCCGACGCCTTGATCCAGGCACAGCGGGATCATCTCTCGCTCTTCTTCGCGGTAGATCAGGTTGAGGTAGTTCTGCATCGACACGAAGCGGCTCCAGCCATGGTTGGCGGCTACCTGCTGCGCCTTGGCGAACTGCCAGGCATACATCGACGATGCACCGATGTAGCGCGCCTTGCCGGCCTTGACCACATCATGCAGAGCTTCCATGGTTTCCTCGATGGGTGTGTGGTAGTCCCAGCGGTGGATCTGGTAAAGGTCGACGTAGTCTGTGCCCAGGCGGCTGAGGCTGGCGTCGATGTTGGCCATGATCGCCTTGCGTGACAAGCCTTGCTCATTGGGCCGGCTGGCGCCTTCCCACATGTTGGCAGGGAAGAACACCTTGGTGGCGATCACGGTTTCTTCGCGTCGGGTAAACTCCCTCAGGAGTTTGCCGAGGATGATTTCCGAGGTGCCGGCGGAATAGCTGTTGGCAGTGTCGAAGAAGTTGATGCCTTGCTCGACGGCATGGCGAATGATCGGCCGGCTGGCGTCTTCGCCCAAGGTCCAGGGATGAGTGCCGGCGTCGGGTTCACCGAAGGTCATGCAGCCCAGGCACAGCCTTGAAATGTCCAGCCCAGTGCTACCCAGCTTTACGTACTGCATCGTCGTCTCCTTCAAGGGCGTGAGTGATGGAGTTAGCCTAACGCTGGCAGGGTTGGGCGAAAATTCCGTATTGATGCATGCGCCATCTGCAAGAATTCACAAGCGCAGCAGCGGCCGCACCTGTTGCTGAAGGAAGTCGGTAACCGCCTTGATCCGCGGCGTGGCGCGCACGTCTTCATGCACGGCCAGCCAGATTTCGATGCTCATTGTCTGTTGGGCGCTGCCTGCCTCTTTCAGACCGTGTTCCTGTGCCATGAACGCGGGCAGGCAGGCGATGCCGATGCCGCCGGCACAGGCTTGGGCCTGGATGCGCAGATCATTGCTGTGCAATGCGAACGGCTGCTGGCCGGCCTGGAGGTTGAGCCATTGCTGTTGTGGGGAACGGGCCTGAGACTCGTCGTAGCCGATGTAGCGCCTGACCGTTGCGCTGGCCAGGTAACCGGGCGAGGCATACAGCCGGTAATCCAGGTGCCCCAGCAGGCTGACCACCAGAGTTGGCTCTGTCGGCCTGGCCAGGGCGATGCTGATGTCAGCTTCGCGGCGGACCAAGGATGCCTTGGATTTGCTGCCTACCAGCTTCAGGCGCAGCTGTGGGTAGCGCTGGTACAGCTCGCCCAAGCGCCGGGCGACGATGCTGCCCAGCAGCGCCGGTGGTGCCGAGAGCACCACTTCGCCTTCCACTGTCTGTTGGCCGGCGCTGGCGAAATGCTCCAGGGCAAAAGAGGACATGGCCATCTGCTCGGCGAGTTCCGCAACACGTTGGCCTTCGTGGGTGAGGGCATAAGCGCGGGGACGTCGGTCGACCAGCTTGAGCTTGAGCGAAGCTTCGAGCGAGGCGATGCGCCGGGCCACGGTGGCGTGGTCGACACCTAGGGTCTTGGCAGCGGCCGACAGCGAGCCGGCCGAGCTGAAGGCGGAGAAATGGCGCAGGTCTTCCCAATCGAACATGAATGACTCGGCAGTGGCGGGTGCATAAAGGGGTAGGGTAACCCTTTATGACCCTGCCGGCTTCAATGCCCGCCTTTCATCCGCCGCGCCACCAGGTAAATGCCCAGGCCAACCAGTGCAGTCGCGGCGCCGATGTACCCGGTGCTGGTCCAGCCCATGCCGGCAGTGATCGCCATGCCTCCCAGCCATGGCCCCAGCGCATTGGCCAGGTTGAACGCCGCATGGTTCGACGCCGCTGCCAGGCTAGGTGCCTCATGGGCAATGTCCATGAGGCGGATCTGTAGAGGTGCCGCCAGCGCGATCATGGTGCCCACCAGGCCGATGCCCAGCAGCAGGCTCCACAGCGCCTGGGCGGCGAAGGTAAAGAACAGCAGCACGGCGACCGACCATATCAGTACCAAGCCCACGGCGCGGAACTGCAGGCGGTCGAACAGCTTGCCGCCAGCGATGTTGCCGACGATACCGCCCACGCCGAACGCCGCCAGACCAAACGGAATCCACTGTGGCGACACCTGGGTCACGTGCAGCATGGTCGGTGCCAGGTAGCTGAACACGCAGAACATGCCGGCAAAACCGATCGAAGCGATGGCCAGCGCCATCCATACCTGTGGGAGGGCAAAGGCTTGTAGCTCCTTGCGCGGGTCGCTGCGTGTTTCGTCGTGGCGCTGGGGCACGAAACGCCAGACCAGGGCGATGGTGCACAGGGCGATCGCGCCGACCAGCACGAATGCCGAACGCCAACCGAAGTACTGGCCCAGGAAGGTGGCAACCGGGTTGCCGAGCAACATGGCCAAGGTCAGGCCCATCATTACCCGGGCAACCGCCCCCGCGCGCTGATCCTTGGCGACCATGCTCGAGGCGACCACTGCGGCAATGCCGAAGTAGGCGCCGTGGGGCAGGCCGCTGATGAAACGAAATGTGACCAGGCCACCGAACGAGGGGGCAAAGGCCGTGGCCAGGTTGCCCACGGCATACAGCAGCATCAACAGCAGCAGCATGTGCTTGCGCAACAGTTTGGCACCGAGAATGGCCAGTGTCGGTGCGCCAACCATCACCCCCAGCGCATACGCGCTGATGGCATGGCCCACCTGCGGCTCGCTCAACTGCAAATTGCTGGCAATGTCGGGCATCAGGCCCATGATGGCGAATTCGCCGGTGCCGATGGCAAAGCTGCCCAGTGCCATGGCGGCTTCCATCTTGGCGACGGTGTGTTTACTGGGGAGCGGGGGGCGTTCCTGGACTGACATTTGTATCCCTATTGAAACATGCTGAAACGTTCAAGGCGGGATAATAGTCAATCGATGGCTGCAACGTCGAGGATGCTGCCCCGGCTGCCGCGACGTTGCAGCCCGTTTCCTGCTCAGTGCGGGCGCGCTTGCTACGCCCCTGGCTGAAGTGACGGGACCCTGTGGCAGCGGGTACGCCTGCTCTTTTAGACTGCGGGCGGTGACGCGCCAACGCTCGGCAAACGGTGAGTACACGCGCCACACATTCGGTTCACAAGGACAACTGCAATGTCAGATACCCCGCGCAACCCGCTGCTTATCGATGGGGCCGTCGGCCAGATCGAGCTGTTGATCGACTACCCCGACGGACCACCCAAAGGGCTGGTGCTGGTCAGCCATCCGCAACCGCTGCTGGGCGGTAGCCCACGGCATATCGTGCCACTGACCCTTGCACGGCAGCTGCGTGCAGCCGGCTGGCAAGTGGTACGGCCGAGCTTTCGTGGGGTGGGGCAGACGCAAGGCACGCACGACCAGGGCATCGGTGAAGCCGAGGATTGCATCGCGGTCATCCGTCACTTCAACCAGCAACAGCCCGAGCTGCCGGTAGCGCTGGTCGGGTTTTCCTTTGGGGCCTACGTGTTCGCCCGGGTTGCCTGTGCGCTGGAAGGGCAGTTGCAGGCAGTCGCATTGATGGGGCTGCCGGTGGGGGATGTACCGGGAGGGCGCTATTACGAGCCATTGCCGCTGCCTGGGGATTGCCTGTTACTCCATGGTGAACAGGATGAAATGGCACCGCTGGCCAACCTGCTGCAATGGGCTGGCCCTGAACAACGGGCAGTGTCGGTATACGCCGGTGCCAATCACTTTTTCAAAGGCTGCCTGGGGCGTGCCGCGGAGCAGGTGATTGCTCATCTCGCCCAGAAGACTGGTACTCACCGCTCCAGGTAATGCGTCTGTGCAGCAAAATCGATAAACCGCTTGCTGGCCAGCGACAGGTATTCCCCCGAGCGCCAGCACAAGCGGAAACTCATCTGCTGTGCTGGCCGGAACGGCACGCCGACGATGCCTGGCGTGCGTTGCTGCACCGAGCGCAGCAGGGTGGCCACCCCCATGTTGTCCAGCGCGGCCTGCACCACCAGCGAGACGAAGTTGCTCTGTAGCGCCACCTGGTAAGTGATGCCATGTTCGGCGAAGAACGCATCCAGAAGATGGCGTTGAACGAAGGTGCGATCGAACACCACCATGTCGGTATTGCGCAGGTCTTCGGCGGTGAGGTAGGCCTTGCCGGCATAGGGGTGATCCGGGTGCATGCACGCCAGCATCTCGTCGCTGCCCAGCAGGATCGACTCCTTGTCGGGCGGTACACGCCGGGACTCCAGCAGCGCCAGGTCGATTTCCCGTTGCTCCAGGCGATGGCCAATGTCTTCGGCACTGCCTTCGAACACGGTCATGGCAATGCCCGGATAGGACTTGCGGAAGGCGTTCATCAACCCGGGGACGTAGTGCAGGCCGAACATCGGCGGGATACCCAGGCGTACTTCACCGCGCTTGAGGTCGGCCATGTCGCGCAGCTCTTGCCGGGCAACGTCCATTTCGCGCAGGGCAGAGGCAATGCGCGGCAAGAACTGCTCGCCTTCTGCCGTGAGGATCACTTTGCGCGTGGTGCGGTTGAACAGGGTTACCCCCAGTTCTTCTTCCAGCCGGGTAACGGCCATGCTCAGCGCGGGCTGGGCGATGTGCAGGTGCTGCGCGGCTTTGGTGAAGCTGCCTTGCCGGACGATTTCGACACAGCAGCGCAATGCCTTGAGGTTCATTGAGGGGTGCTACCTTTCATGCGGGATGCATTCATAACGAACTGTGATGCTAAGCATCATAACAATATATTTATTATTATTAACCAGAGGGCCTACGATGCGCGCCACTGAGACATCCTGCAACATCTCAGTCACGCAGTTTAATAAATCTGCAATCCCACAAAGATTTTGAGGTAGTACCCCAA
>NZ_JBAMDI010000236.1:0-7490 GCF_036961695.1 Pseudomonas sp. CGJS7
ACTAAAGATAAGGCGAAACCGTGACCCTTCACCTCCAAGCCGCAGGCCTGGCCTGCGAGCGCGACTGGCGCCTGCTGTTCGAACAGCTCGATTTCGAGCTGGGCGCCGGCGACATGCTGCAGATCAGTGGCCCCAACGGCAGCGGCAAGACCAGCCTGTTGCGCCTGCTGGCCGGGCTGATGCAGCCGACGGCCGGGCAGATTCTGCTGGGTGGCAAGCCCCTGGCAGAACAGCGTCATGCCTTGGCCAGCGCCCTGCTGTGGATTGGCCACGCCGCCGGCATCAAGGACTTGCTCACCGCCGAGGAGAATCTCACCTGGCTGTGCGCCCTGCACCAGCCGGCCAGCCGCGAGGCAATCTGGGCGGCGCTGGAGGCTGTCGGCCTGCGCGGTTTCGAAGACGTCCCCTGCCATACCCTGTCGGCCGGTCAGCAGCGCCGTGTGGCCCTGGCCCGGCTGCACCTGGCTTGCCCGCCGCTATGGATTCTCGACGAGCCGTTCACCGCGCTCGACAAGCAAGGCGTGGCGCAGCTTGAAGCGCACCTGGCAGCCCACTGCGAGCGGGGCGGCACGGTGGTGCTGACGACTCACCACACACTGGAACGCAAGCCCTCCGGTTACCGAGAACTGAACCTGGGGCAATGGGCTGCATGAGCGTATTCATTTTGCTGCTGCGCCGCGAAGCGCGCCTGCTGTTCCGTCGCCCGGCCGAACTGGCCAACCCGTTGGTGTTCTTCGCCATTGTCGTGGCCCTGTTCCCGCTGGCGGTCGGCCCGGAAAGCCAATTGTTGCAAACCTTGTCGCCGGGCCTGGTCTGGGTGGCAGCGTTGCTGGCCGTGTTGTTGTCGCTGGACGGCCTGTTCCGCAGCGATTTCGAAGACGGCTCGCTGGAGCAATGGGTGCTGTCGCCGCACCCACTGCCGCTGCTGGTGCTGGCCAAGGTGCTGGCGCACTGGATCTTTTCCGGGCTGGCGCTGGTATTGTTGGCGCCACTGCTGGCACTGATGCTGGGGCTGCCAAGCCATTGCCTGCCGGTGCTGCTCGGTTCGCTGCTGCTGGGTACGCCGGTATTGAGCTTGCTGGGCGCGGTAGGTGCGGCACTGACAGTCGGCCTTAAACGCGGAGGTTTGTTACTGGCGTTGCTGATTCTGCCGTTGTATATCCCTGTATTGATCCTGGGCAGTGGTGCGTTGCAAGCGGCGTTGCAAAATATGCCGGCAACCGGCCATCTGCTCTGGCTCGCCAGCCTGACGGCCCTGGCCGTTACCCTGGCACCCTTTGCGATAGCGGCCGGCCTGAAGATCAGCGTCGGCGAATAACGAGTCCCGGGCTCTCAAGCCCGGCAAATACCCTGGATGTACCCTGATGAAAATAAGCTGGACGTGGTTCCACAAGCTGGGCTCCCCGAAATGGTTCTATGCCATCAGCGGCCGCATGCTGCCGTGGCTGGCCGGTGCTGCCGTGCTCCTGCTGCTGGTCGGCATCACCTGGGGCCTGGCCTTCGCCCCCCAGGACTACCAGCAGGGCAACAGCTTCCGCATCATCTATATCCATGTGCCGGCGGCGATGCTGGCGCAGTCCTGCTATGTGCTGCTGGCGGTGGCCGGGGTGGTGGGGCTGGTGTGGAAGATGAAACTGGCCGACGTCGCCCTGCAGTGTGCCGCGCCCATTGGCGCCTGGATGACCGCCGTGGCGCTGGTTACCGGCGCCATCTGGGGCAAGCCGACCTGGGGCAGCTGGTGGGTGTGGGATGCCCGCCTTACGTCCATGCTCATCCTGCTGTTCCTGTACTTCGGCATTATTGCGCTGGGCCAGGCGATCAGTAATCGTGACAGTGCGGCCAAGGCCTGTGCGGTGCTTGCGATTGTCGGTGTGGTGAATATCCCGATCATCAAGTATTCGGTGGAGTGGTGGAACACCCTGCACCAGGGGGCCACCTTCACCCTTACCGAAAAGCCGGCGATGCCGGCCGAAATGTGGCTGCCGCTGTTGTGCACGGCGCTGGGTTTCTACTGTTTCTTCGGCGCTGTACTGCTGCTGCGCATGCGCCTTGAAGTGCTCAAGCGCGAAGCACGCGCCAGTTGGGTCAGGGACGAAGTATTGAACAGCCTGGGGCGGAGGGCCGCACAATGAGCTTTGCCACCTTCGGTGACTTTCTCGCCATGGGCCACCATGGCCTGTACGTGTGGTCGGCCTATGGCATCTGCCTGGCGGTGCTGGCGCTGAACGTTGGTGCGCCACTGCTGGCCCGTCGTCGCTATTTGCAAGAAGAGGCGCGCCGTTTGCGCCGGGAGAACAACCAGTGAATCCGCAGCGCAAGAAACGCCTGTTGCTCATCGTCGGCCTGCTGGTCGGCGTCGGGGTTGCCGTCGGCTTTGCCTTGAGCGCATTGCAGCAGAACATCAACCTGTTCTATACACCGACCCAGATCGCCAACGGCGAAGCCCCGCTGGACACGCGCATCCGCGCTGGCGGCATGGTCGAGAAAGGCTCGGTGCAGCGTTCGGCCGACTCGCTGGACGTGCGTTTCGTGGTAACCGACTTCAACAAGTCGGTACCCATCACCTACCGCGGCATCCTCCCCGACCTGTTCCGCGAAGGGCAGGGCATCGTCGCCCTTGGCAAGCTCAATGCCGACGGTGTGGTGGTAGCCGATGAGGTGCTGGCCAAGCACGACGAGAAATACATGCCGCCCGAAGTCACCAAGGCCCTGAAGGAAAGCGGCCAGGCCGCTACCGACGGGGAGACGAAGCCATGAACGCAGCACTTGTAGTCCCCGAACTGGGCCAGTTGGCGATGATTCTGGCCATCTGCTTTGCCGTCGTGCAGGCCAGTGTGCCGCTGCTTGGCGCGTGGCGTGGCGACAGCCTGTGGATGAGCCTGGCGCGGCCGGCAGCGTGGGGGCAGTTCGCCTTCCTGACGTTTGCCTTTGCCTGCCTGACCCATGCCTTCATGACAGACAATTTCTCGGTCGCCTATGTGGCCAGCAACTCCAACAGCGCCTTGCCCTGGTACTACAAGTTCAGTGCGGTGTGGGGCGCCCATGAGGGTTCGTTGCTGCTTTGGGCGCTGATCCTCGGCGGCTGGACCTTTGCCGTGTCGGTGTTCTCCCGGCAGTTGCCGCAGGTGATGCTGGCCCGCGTGCTGGCGGTAATGGGCATGATCAGCGTGGGCTTCCTGAGCTTCCTGATCATTACTTCCAACCCGTTCCAGCGCCTGCTGCCGCAGGTGCCGACCGATGGCCGTGACCTCAACCCGCTGCTGCAGGACTTTGGCCTGATCGTTCACCCACCCATGCTCTACATGGGCTATGTGGGCTTCTCGGTGGCCTTCGCGTTCGCGATTGCCGCCTTGCTCGGCGGCCGGCTGGACGCTGCCTGGGCGCGCTGGTCGCGGCCGTGGACCATCGTCGCCTGGGCGTTCCTGGGTGTTGGCATCACCTTGGGGTCGTGGTGGGCCTACTACGAACTGGGCTGGGGTGGCTGGTGGTTCTGGGACCCGGTGGAAAACGCCTCGTTCATGCCTTGGCTGGTGGGCACCGCACTGATCCACTCGCTGGCGGTGACCGAGAAACGCGGGGTGTTCAAGAGCTGGACCGTGCTGCTGGCAATTGCCGCATTCTCGCTGAGCCTGCTGGGTACCTTCCTGGTGCGTTCCGGAGTGCTGACCTCGGTGCACGCGTTTGCCGCCGACCCGTCGCGGGGTATTTTCATCCTGTTTTTCCTGCTGTTCGTGGTCGGCGGGTCGCTCACCCTGTTCGCCCTGCGCGCACCGGTGGTCAAGAGCCAGGTCGGTTTCGCCCTGTGGTCGCGTGAAACGCTGCTGCTGGCCAACAACCTAGTGCTGGTGGTCGCGGCTTCGATGATTCTGCTCGGTACCCTGTACCCATTGGTGCTCGATGCCCTGACCGGGGCCAAGCTGTCGGTCGGCCCGCCCTATTTCGACGCCTTGTTCCTGCCGCTGATGGCGCTGCTGATGGTGGTGCTGAGCGTGGGCGTGGTGGTGCGCTGGAAGGACACCCCGGGCAAATGGCTGGTCAGCATGATGACCCCGGTATTGATCGGCAGTGCCATCCTTGCCCCGGTTGCCGGCTTTATCGTCGACGATTTCGATTGGCCGACGCTGACGGCCTTCGCCCTGGCCGCCTGGGTGGTGCTTGGCGGGCTGCGTGACATTTTTGACAAGACCCGCCACAAGGGCCTGGTCAAAGGCCTGCCGGGCCTGGGCCGCAGCTACTGGGGCATGCAACTGGCGCACTTGGGCCTGGCGGTGTGTGCGCTAGGCGTGGTGCTGTCCAGCAACAACAGCGCCGAGCGCGACCTGCGCATGGCGCCGGGCGAAAGCGTGGAGCTGGGTGGCTACCACTTCCTGTTCCAGGGCGCCAAGCACTTCGAGGGGCCGAACTTCATCTCTGACAAGGGCACCATCGTGGTCAGCCGCGAGGGCCGTGAAGTGACCACACTGTACCCGGAGAAGCGCCTGTACACCGTGCAGCAGTCGATGATGACCGAAGCAGGCATCGACGCCGGCTTTACCCGCGACCTGTACGTCGCGCTTGGCGAGCCACTGGAGAATGGCGCCTGGGCTGTGCGCGTACATATTAAGCCTTACGTCCGCTGGATCTGGCTGGGCGGTCTGCTGACCGGCCTGGGCGGGTTGCTGGCGGCCCTCGACCGGCGCTACCGCGTCAAGGTCAAGACCCGGGTGCGTGATGTCCTGGGCGTGTCTGGAGCAGCTGCATGAAGCGTTGGATCATGGTAGTGCCCCTTGCAGTATTCCTGCTGGTGGCGGTGTTCCTCTACAAGGGGCTTTTCCTCAAGCCCGACGAGCTGCCTTCGGCAATGATCGGCAAACCGTTCCCTGCGTTTTCCCTGGCGTCGACACAGGGGGACCGCACCCTGACTCAGGCCGACTTGCAGGGGCGCCCGGCACTGGTCAACGTGTGGGCCACCTGGTGTCCGTCGTGCAAGGTCGAGCACCCGTACCTGAACCAGCTGGCACAGCAGGGTGTGGTGATCCATGGGGTCAACTACAAGGATGACAACGCCGCCGCGCAGAAGTGGTTGGCCGAGTTCCACAACCCCTATCAGCTGGATATTCGTGACGAACAGGGCAGCCTGGGCCTGGACCTTGGGGTGTATGGGGCGCCGGAAACCTTCCTGATCGATGCCAAGGGCATCATCCGCTACAAGCACGTAGGCATCGTCGATGCCACGGTCTGGCGTGAACAGCTGGCGCCGTTGTACCAGGGCCTGATCGACGAGGCCAAGCCATGAGGCGCTGGCTGGCAGCTGCGGTGCTGGGCTTGAGCCTGGCCGGTGTGGCCAAGGCGGCGATCGACACCTATCAGTTTCGCGACGAGGCCGAGCGCGAGCGTTACCAACAGTTGACCAAGGAACTGCGCTGCCCCAAGTGCCAGAACCAGGATATTGCCGACTCCAACGCGCCGATTGCTGCCGACCTGCGCCGGGAAATCTTCCGCATGCTCGGCGAAGGCCAGAGCAACCAGCAGATCATCGACTTCATGGTCGACCGCTATGGCGACTTCGTGCGCTACAAGCCGGCGCTCAGCGGGCGTACCTGGCTGCTGTGGTTTGGCCCGGGGATCTTGCTGGCCGGTGGTTTCGTGGTGCTGGCGGTGATCGTACGCCGGCGCCGTGCTACGGCCGCGCAGGGCGCCGATGAGTTGTCTGCCGAAGAACGCGAGCGTCTCGCCAAACTGCTGGAAAAAGAACAGACCCATGATTGAATTCTGGCTTAGCGCGGGCCTTCTGCTGCTCGCTGCCCTCAGCTTTTTGCTGCTCCCGATCCTGCGTGGCCGCCGTCGCCAGCAGGAAGAAGACCGCACGGCCTTGAACGTGGCCCTTTATCAGGAACGTGTCGCCGAACTGGCGGCCCAGCAAGCCGCCGGTGTGCTCGATGAGGCGCAGATGGCCAAGGGCCGGGACGAGGCTGCCCGCGAGCTGCTGGCCGATACCGAAGGCGCCGAGGCCCCGCGCCAGGGGCATTTGGGCAAGGCCCTGCCGCTGCTGGCTGCGGGACTGGTGCCGCTGATGGCGCTGGGGCTGTACCTGCATTTTGGTGCGGCGGACAA
Source organism: Pseudomonas sp. CGJS7 (assembly GCF_036961695.1). NCBI lineage: Bacteria > Pseudomonadati > Pseudomonadota > Gammaproteobacteria > Pseudomonadales > Pseudomonadaceae > Pseudomonas > Pseudomonas sp. CGJS7. The sequence continues at coordinate 6,094 of NZ_JBAMDI010000236.1, forward strand.
GGTGGCGCTGACCCAGGAGTTTGCCGAGGCACCCAAGTCGATGGAAGAAATGACTACGCGCCTTGAGCGCGTGGTGCAGGCCCAGCCGGATTCGGCCGAGGCCATGTATTTCCTTGGCCGGGCCTACATGGCCGAGCAGCGCCCGGCCGATGCCGCGCGTACGTTCGAACGGGCCGTGGCCTTGGCCGGCCGCCAGCCCGAGCTGCTGGGGCAGTGGGCCCAGGCCCAGTATTTTGCCGCCAACAAGCAGTGGAGCCCGCAATTGCAGGCGCTGACTGACGAAGCGTTGAAGGCTGACCCCAACGAGGTGACCAGCCTGGGCCTGCGCGGTATTGCTGCGTTTGAAGGCGAGCGTTATCAGGAAGCCATCGACTACTGGAAGCGCTTGCTGGCGCAGTTGCCAGAAGGTGATGCATCGCGAGCGGCCCTGCAGGGTGGTATCGACCGCGCCGCCGAGCGCTTGGGTGGGGTGCCAGCAGAGGCGACCGAGCCTGCACCTGTGGCGGCTCGCCTGAAAGTGCGGGTGGAACTGGCGGCTGCCTTGAAGGACAAGGTCAAGCCGGACGACACGGTGTTTATCTTCGCTCGCGCCAGCAATGGCCCGCCGATGCCACTGGCGGCCAAGCGGGTGACCGTGGCGCAGTTGCCGATCGAGGTGGAGTTGTCTGATGCTGATGCGATGATGCCGCAGATGAAACTGTCGCAGTATGCCGAAGTCCAACTGGTTGCACGTGTTTCACGCGCGGGTCAGCCTACCCAGGGTGAGTGGGTTGGCCGGGGTGCTCCGTTGTCTAGCGCCACCCAGGCTACCCAGCGCCTGACCATCGACACTCCAGACCAGTAAGAGAGCAATGCCATGCACAGCACCGTCCGCCTGACCCTGATTACCCTGGCCCTGGGTTTGTCTGCGTGTACGGTGCATGAGCCGTACGAGCAGCCCGCGCCACCGATCGAGCGTGTGCCACCGTCGGGGCCGGTGGTCAAGCCCTTGCCGGGCAGGCAGCCTGCCACTTCGCCGAGCAAGCCGGCGGCGATACCCAAGCCCATGCCGCGCACCTCGGCCAGCTTTGCGCCACCGCCTGGCGGGGCAAGCCACTGGGATCCCAAGCTGGGTGTATATGTGTTGGAGAAACAGCCCAATACCTTCTACCGGCAGCGTACCTACTATCGGTTTGATAACGGCTGGAGCTGGTCGTTGAGCCCGAATGGGCCTTGGCAGGAAACTGACAGCAGTGGTGTACCAGGTGGGTTAGGGCGGGCGTTCGCACAGTAACGCTGTTTCTGTATCTGCTTCTGCTTCTGCTTTTGCTTTTGCTTGTAAGCGCGCGATAGTTCAAGCGACGCAGATTGCGACTTCAGGAGGCCGAGCGCAGGGCTTGCGAAGGGAGGTGACGGGC
>NZ_JBAMDI010000237.1:0-7472 GCF_036961695.1 Pseudomonas sp. CGJS7
CTGCATCGACTGCATGGACGAATTGAACGCGTCCATGTGCGGCTGGTAATCCTGAGCGGTCGCGGCCCCACTCGCGCACACGCTCAACGCCGCGATGCAGACGCCGGCGCGAACGCCGCGCGCGAGGACCGCACACCTCACAAACGCGAAAGGAGCGAAGCCTTGCGGCCCCGCTCCTTCCATGACGCTCGGGCGACCAAGTCGCACCATCGCTTACTTGCCGCGGGCGGCCGTCGCGTTGGTTTCGCCGAGGGTCTTCACCACGTTGGTGAAGGTGTTCATCATCAGCTGGAACTCGGACACGATGGCCTGAGTCTTGAGCATGTCGGACGGCTTGGCTTCGGCCGGCAGACCTTCGATGGCCTTGGTCATCTGGTCGGCCTTCTTGTCGGCCAGCTTGCCGGTCAGTTCGGCGATGGCGTACAGCCAGCCGTTCTTGCCGCTGCTCTTGGCGTCGTGGGTCTTGCTCTCGATTTCCTGGCTGGCCAGAGAGTTGACGAACAGGGCGTTCACGTTGTCGGTCATGATCTTCTCCAATGCGGTAGTGCGTTGTGTGAGATAGAGCGGCTTGCCGAGTTCGCGAACCTGCCCCTGCTTTCTGGTGTCCATATTCCGGTCGCGGCGGGGGGCCTACAAGCTATGGCGTACCCTAGGTGCCGCGCCGCGTCAGGCCGGCGCAAACGCCTGTTTTAGCCGCCATTTCCCCAAGGGTTGCGCGGCGCGGGCTTGCGCGCGGTCGCACGCGAGTCCGGATTTGCGACCGCGGTCGCGGCCTTGGCGGACTTGCGCTGGGCGTTGCGCTCGTTCAGCCACTGCGCGGCGGCTTGTTCGCCCTGTTCACGCCGGCGGCGCGAGTACTCGACCGCGTCCTGAACCGCATCGCGGCGCAGCGGTTCCAGGGTGTCGTCGAAGCGGCGGATGTGGAATTCGCGCTGGCTGGCGTCGGCCTCGGGCAGCAGCGCGTCGACGGCGGCGGCCCAGTCGCGGCGCAGGCCTTCGGGATCCAGCTCGGCCGGTTCGTCCAGGTTCTGCTGCTCCAGCGCGCTGTCGAAGTGACTCATCAGAAAGCTGCGGTCGTCAGCGCTGAGCTCGCCCTGTTCCTGCAACAGGGTTTCAAAGGAGGCCCGCAGCTGGCGGCGCTGTTCGTCGGCGTTCGGGGTGGTCATGGCGGTGGCGATCCATCGGGTTGGGTGATCGGGACGCCGGCGCGCGGTGCGCCGGCACTGGGGCGAGCGGTCCGGCCTCGGCCGGGCCGCGTCGCCGAACGCGGGCTCAATCGTGGAAGTGCGGATCGATGCTGAGCTGGCCGAGGTTGCGCTCGGCGAAACGGCGCATCAGCTCGGGGCTGGCTTCGCGGATCGCATCAAAGCTCGAACGCGAACGCGAGTCGGCGCGCAGTTGCCAACCCGCGGCGGTCTTGGTCAGCAGCAAGTCGGTGCCGGGCAAGGTCTGATCCGACAGCCGCAGCAGCACCTGGCTTTCCTCGCCGTTGGCGCCGCCCTGACCGACCGCGAGCTGGCGCACGTGCCGCTCGATCAAGTCGGCGAACGCGGCCGCGTTGGAGTTGGGCTGCATCGGTGCGGCCGGCGCGGCGTTGTCCGAACGCATCGCCAATTGCGCCTGCCACATCGCCGAGCTTTCGGCCGAGGGCTGGCTGTCGCCGCTGCCGCGGTCGAAACCGACCGAATAGCGGCTGTCGTCGCGCGACTTCTCGCCCACGTGCTGCTGCCGGGCCAGATTGCCGGCGGCCTGATGGCGGCCGCGGTCGGTGGCCAGGCGCTGCTCGCTTTCCTCGGCCATGCCTTCGCCCTCGGCCGAGAGCATGCCCTTCATCGACGGAGTTTCTTCCTCGCCCGGCAAGCCCTTCTGGCCTAGCCCCAGACTCTGGCGCTGCTGCAGCAGGTTGCGGAACTCATCCACCGATTCGGGCGCCGGCGGCTGGCGCGGGATGTCCTTGTTCTGCGCCCGGCGCGCTTCTTGCGCGGCTTCGGCGCGCTTGGCGTCTTCGTTCGAGGAGCTGTTGCGGATCGTGCTCATGGCGACCTCGGTCAGAAAGTGCCGTTGCTAGAATTCTGGCGCGCGGCCAGCAGCAGATCGGCGGAGAGGGCTTCCTCGCGGCGCTGGGTGATCGCGTTCTGTTCCTTGCGCCACACGTCCTTGCGTTTTTCCAATGCGTCCAGCCGCGCCTTGGCGCGGAAGAAGGCCTTGCGCGATTCGTCCAGCGCGGCTTCGGCTTCGCGCAGCTTGCCTTGCGCATCGGCCAGGCGCTGGCGCGCGGCGACCACCAGTTCGGCCAGGTGATCGATATGCGCCTCGCGCTGCGACATCGCCATCGCCCACGGCACGCCGGCGGGCGGCGGATCGAGCAGGCGCAGGCGCTGGTCGGCGCGTTCGTGGTTGAGCGAGGCGATCTCGCCCTCGATCGCGGTGCAGGCGTCGCGCCGGTCCTGCACCTGGCGCTGGCGCTCCAGCACCAGCATGCGCGCGGTTTCGACCCGGTGGGCGCGCAGTTGCAGCAGCGTGTGCAGCGGATAGCGCTTCATCCGAACAACCTGCGCAGCGCGTCGACGGATTGTTTGTAGTCGGCCAGATCGCTGGCCGATTGCTTGAGCAGTTTGCGGATCGGTTCGATCTTCTCGATCGCCACGTCGGCGTCGGCGTCGCTGCCGCGCTTGTACTCGCCCAGTTGCAGCAGCAGCTCGATGTCCTGATGCTTGGCCAGGTATTTGCGCAGCTGGCCGGCGGCGCGTTGATGGCCGTCGTCGGCCACCCGCGGCATGGTCCGGCTCAGGCTGGTGAGCACGTCGATGGCCGGGTAGTGGTAGGCGGCGGCGAGTTTGCGCGACAGCACGATGTGGCCGTCGAGGATCGAACGCACTTCCTCGGCGACCGGATCGTCGCCGTCCTCGCCTTCCATCAGCACGGTGTAGAACGCGGTGATGCTGCCCTTGTCGTTGTTGCCGGCGCGTTCGAACAAACGCGGCATGGCGCTGAACACCGACGGCGGGAAGCCGCGGCGCGCCGGCGGCTCGCCGATCGCCAGGCCGACATCGCGCAGGGCGCGGGCGAAACGGGTGACCGAGTCGACCAGCAGCATCACCCGCTTGCCGCGGTCGCGGAAGTATTCGGCGATGGCGGTGGCGACCCAGGCCGCGCGGCTGCGTTCCAGCGCCGGCCGGTCGGAGGTGGCAACCACGATGATCGATTTCTTCAACCCGGCTTCGCCGAGGTTGTCGTGGATGAATTCGTTGACCTCGCGGCCGCGTTCGCCGACCAGCGCGATCACGTTGACGTCGGCGTCGCCGCCGCGCGCGAGCATGCCGAGCAAGGTGCTCTTGCCGCCGCCGGCAACGGCGAAAATGCCCATGCGCTGGCCGACGCCGGCGGTCATCACCGTATCGATCGCGCGCACGCCGGTGGCGAAGGGGCGCTCGATCAAGGTACGCGCCAGCGGGTTGGGCGAGGCGGCGTAGATCGGAATCTGCACGGTCGGGCCGAAGCCGCCGCGGCCGTCCAGGGCTTCGCCGTTGGCGTCGAGAATGCGCCCGAGCAGGCCGTCGCCGGCGCGCACCGAGGCCTGCCGGCCGGTGGCGATGACTTCGGTGTCGTGGGCCAGGCCGTCGAGCGCGCCCAGCGGCGTCAGCAAGGTGTACTGGCGCGATACGCCGACCACTTCGGCCATCAGCCGGAAGCTGCGGTCGCGCGGATTCCGCAACTCGCACAGCTCGCCGATCATCGCCTTCAGGCCGGTGGCGCGGATCATCGTGCCGTAGGCTTCGGCGACCTTGCCGATGCGCATCACCCGCGGCACGCGCGCCAGCGCGGTTATCAACGGGTCCTGCTGCACCGGCGCGGGCACCGGCTGCAGGATGGTGCGCTGCAGGTTCGCGCTCACGACAACGCTCCGCGCGCTCGCACCGGCGCAGGGCCGCGCGCGCTACGCGACGCGTGCGCGCGAGCGTTCATTCGCCCTGCCCCGTGCCGTGTTCGGCGCCGTACTCGGCGCCCGACAACGCGACCCGGATCGCTTCGATCTGCTGGGCCACGCCGGCGCGCACTTCGCCGACTTCCGAGACCACCACGCAGCTGAGCTTGTCCAGGCTTTCGTCGTCGACCAGTTCGATCACCCCGACCACCGGATGCGCCTGGCGCACCAGGCCCAGGCCCTTGGCCACGTCCTCGCGCACGCTGGGGTGGACCCGGATCAGCAGGAATTGTTCGGCTTGCGCGGCTTCCACCGCGTGCATCACCAGCGGCGGCACCACGCTGCGCGCGTCGAAGTCGGGCGAGATCCGCGCGACGATCGCGCAGGCCAGTTCGGTGACGCGGCTGCCGGCGTCGGCGAGCACGCGCGCGCGGCGTTCGTTGAGGTCGGCCAGCTGCTGCGCCATCTGTTGCTGCGCGCGCGCCAGGCCTTCGGCGAATCCGGCCGCGTAGCCGGCTTCGCGCGCTTGCTTGATTTCATCGCCGGCCGCCGCGTACAGCTCGTTGACCCGGGCCAGCATCTGGTCGAGTTCGGCGACCGCGTTCCATTGCTGGGCCGGCACCACGGTGCCGGCGACCGCGCGTTCGAACTGCTTGCGTTCGAACACCGCCACGGTGCCGCCGGCGCGGCCCAGATCGCGCCGGGTCTCCGGCTCGGCGCCGCCGCGCAACGACGCGCCCACGGCCGCGAGGGCGGCGGCGGTCGGGTAGTCGGCTTGGTGCGGATCGGCGTGCATGGGAAGTCCGGCGAGTGAGTCGATTGAACGCGATGCGGCGCGGCGGCGGTCACGCCGTCAGCGGGCGCGCACCGTGATGAGTATGCAGACGTTCGACCACTTCCGGCGGCAGATGCGCGACCAGCGCCGGCGCGTTGTCGAAGCTGCCGCGCGGCAGCAGCAGCCGCGACCAGTCGGCCAGGCCGGGATCGCGGCGCTCGGCCCACAGGCGCAGTTCGGCGCGGCCGCGGCGGTCGAGCAGATCGAACAACGGCTGATCGCTGTCGCTCGCGCGCAGCGCGTGATCGATCTCGGCCGCCAACTGCGCGCCGAGCGTGGCCTGGACCTTGCCGTCCCAGACCAGGCTGTCGAGCGCGAGCAGATACGAATTGTCCAGCGCCGACTTGAGCCGGCGCACCGGTTCGCGCCGCACTTCGGCGCGGATCGCCGGCGCATACGCCAGCGCGCCCAGATCGCGCACCAACCGCGCCACCCGTTCGCGCGGCCAGCGCACGGCGGCGGCGCCGAAACCGGCGCCGGGTTGCGGCGCCAGCAAGGCCGGCGCGTCGGTGGCGGCGAGCCAGCGCGCGAGCAGGCGTCGGCCGATGGCGCTGTCGCGGGCGGCGTTGAGCAGCTCGGGGGCGATCCGGTCGTTGCCGGTCCCGTGCCAACTCGGATCGATCCCTGCCAGGATCGTCCGCAGCGCCGCCGCGGTGCTCATCCGTTCCAGACCCCGCCGCGGGCGTTGCTCGGCTGCGGTTGCGGTGCCGGCGCGAAGCGCGCGCGCAGACGGCCGAAGAAGAACGCCACGATCGCCAACAGCACCAGCACGCCGGCGCCGATGATCACCGCGCTCAGATCGATCGAGCCGATCACCGCGTTGAGCGGGCCGCTGGTCTGGCTCACCTTCGGCGGCGCGGTGACGGTGAAGAACTTCACCGTGACCTTGTTGACGTCGTCCAGGCCCTCGACGCTGTCCTTGACGAAGACTTTGATGTCGGTCTCGCGCGCGCGCAGGCTTTGCCCGGGCCGCTCGAAGATCAGCACCGAAGCCGACGAATCCTGGACGTTGCCGCCGAGCGGGTCGCGGTCGGGCAAAGCGATGTGCACGCGCGCCTCGACCACGCCGTCGATCCGGGTCAGAGTGCGCGAGAGCTCTTGCGACAGGCCGTAGAGATAACGCGCCTTCTCTTCCAGCGCCGAAGACGCGAAGCCTTCCTTCTTGAACACATCGCCGAGCGAGCGGTACTGCGCGCGCGGCAAGCCGCGCGAGGTCAGCACCTGCATCGCATACGGGATGTCGCCGCGGTTGACCATCACCTCCCAGCCGGTCTTGCTCGGCGAGGGGTCTTTTTCCGCTGGAATGCCCGCGTCCAGCAGCGCCGCCATCAATTCGTTGGCCTGCTGTTCGTCGAGTTGGCTGTACAGCGGTGTGCGCGTGCAGCCGACGATCAGCAGGCAGGCCAGCAGGGCCGCCATGACTCTTACCGCGTTGAAGCCTGACGCCCTACCCATGCATCCCCCGTGTTGTGATGTGCCTTGCTCGTTACGACTGCTGACGGAACAACTGCTGGATGCCGTCCGAGGTGCGGTTGGCGACGTTGGAGGTCAGCTGCGAAGTGAACATGAACTGATGGCAGCGCATGGTCATCTGGATCATCTCGCCCGGCGTCAGTTCGGCGGTGTTGGCCGACATGCTTTGGGTCGCCGCGTCGATCTTGTCGGCGCCGCCGTTGAGATTGTCGAGCGCGGCCAGCACCGCGCGCGCGCCGGTGGACGGCTCGCTGGCGGAGGTCTGCGCGACCTGCGCCGGAGCGCCGGCCTGCTGGGTGCCGCCGCCCGGAGCGGCGCCGCGATCGAACGCGGCCGCGAACTCGCGGATGTCGTAGGCCGAGGCCTGCGGCGACTGCGCCGGCGATGCCGCGGCCGGCTGCGCGGCTTCGGCCGCGACTTGAATGGCTTCGATCATGGTCCTGCTCTCCTGAAACGTTGGGACCGAACGAACAACAAAGAAACCACGCTTTCCGAAATCGTCTTATCGCGGCGGCGGCGCCGGCTCCGGCCGAGCGGCGCGCGGATCGCAAGATCCGGGCGCCGTCGCGGCAGGCAGCGGCGGACGTCGGGCCGCGATGCGAGTCAGTTCTTCTGCGCCAAGGTCTTCAGCGCGTCGGCCACCGCGTTCTGCGAGGTCGAAGCGTTGTTGGAAATGAACTGCATGCGCAGGCTTTCGGACGTCAGCGCGATCATGCTGGACGGCGAATCGTTGCCGCCGCCGATGCTGCCCGACAGTTCGGTGATGCGCGCGGCCTGACCGTCCAGGGTCGCGCCCCAGGCGCGGGCCATCGCCGCGAACCAGCCGCTGCCGCCGCCACCGCCGCCGCCACCGGCGGAAACGCCGCCGCCCGACGAGCTGCTGCCGGCCTGCGCGTTCTTGCCGTTGCCGATGTTGTTGCTCTTGTTCACATCGGCGATGAAGGTGCTCACCAGACCGGCGGTACCGCCGCCAGCGCCCGGATTCACTGCATTAGTCATGACGTCTCTCCTGCTCGTTGCGGCGAGGCCGCTGAATGGCGTGAAACAACGGATGGCACTGAAACTGCTGCGCGAAACGTACGGTTAGGTATGGCGTTTTACAGATGCAGAGTGCCACCTTGGATTAGATCGGTGATTCAGCGGTGAAACCACCTAGTGCTAACCCGGGGGTGGCCGTATTCATTGTCGATTCCCGGGGCGCGAGGGCGCCTCGGCGACGGCGCCGGGCGCGACCGCTTT
>NZ_JBAMDI010000238.1:0-7380 GCF_036961695.1 Pseudomonas sp. CGJS7
GACCACGCCGTCGGGGCCGGTGGCGCGCACGCGGCTGAGGTCGACGCCGAGCTTGCGCGCCAACGCGCGCACCGCCGGCATCGCCTTGACTCCGCCGACCGCGACCGCTTGTTCGCTGCGCACCGCATCGGAGGACTGCATCGCGCCGACCACCGTGCCGCTGTCGGCGCGTTCGGCCGACTTGGCCGGTGCGGCTTCGGCCGGCGCGGCGGCGGGCGCAGGCGCGGCCGCGGCGGGTGCGGCGTGGCCGTGGTGATGGCCGGTGTCCTGGCCGTCGGCGCGTTGCGGCTGGCTCGGGTCGATTTCGAACTCGGCCAGCATGGTGCCGGTGACCACGATGTCGCCGGCGGCGCCGGCGAGCTTGAGCACCTTGCCCGAGACGGGCGAGGGCACTTCCACCACCGCCTTGGCGGTTTCCATCGACACCAGGGTGTCGTCGAGGCGGATCGTGTCGCCGACCTTGACCGCCCATTCGACGATGGTCGCGTCGGGCAGGCCTTCGCCGAGGTCGGGAAGCAGGAAGGTCTTGGTATCGCTCATTGCCGGTCGTCCCTAATCTGAATTCGTTGTGTTGAGGTGGGGTCGGTCGCGTGGGTCACGCGATCGAGCCTGCCGTGAATGTGTCCGCGTCTTCGAGAAGCTGCAGCGCGCGCGCCGGAATCCAGCCTTGGCGACCGTGCGCGTCGCTGGCCCACCACCACTGCGCCAGCTCGTGGTGCAGCCGAACGACCGCGCCGGCCGCGGCGTCGAGTTCGACGGTGTCGTAGTCCGATTGCGCCGTGGCCGCGCCACGGTCGCGATCGAACAACGACGCCGGCGCCCAGCCGCCGAGGCCGTCGGCCTGCACGGCCCAGACGAATTGCGGCCACTCGTGGTCGCGTTCGCCCAGGCTCAGCGTGTCGCCGCGCGCGATCCGGATCGCGGGGCGATCCGGGGCGCGATGGTCGACCAGCATCCGTGCGCGCCGCATCGCTCAGCCGTGGCCGAGCGCGCGCTTGGCCGCGGCGACGATCTTGTCGACGCTGGGCAGGTACTTCATCTCCAGGCGGAACAGCGGGATGTGGGTGTCGTAACCGGTGACGCGTTCGACCGGCGCGAGCAGGTCGTACATCGACTCCTCGGCCAGGCGCGCGGCGATTTCGGCGCCGAAACCGGCGGTCTTGGGCGCCTCGTGCACGATCACGCAACGGCCGGTCTTGGCCACCGATTCGGCGATGGTGGCGAAGTCCAGCGGCTTGAGCGTGGCCACGTCGATGACTTCCGCGCTGATGCCTTCGCCGGCCAGCTTATCGGCCGCTTCCAGGGTTTCCTTGACCTGCGCGCCCCAGCTGACCAGGGTGATGTCGCTGCCGTCGCGCAGCACGAAGCACACGTCCAGCGGCAGCGCTTCGCCGTCGTCGGCGACCACTTCCTTGTACTGGCGGTAGATGCGCTTGGGTTCGTAGAAGATCACCGGGTCCGGGTCGCGGATCGCGGCCAGCAGCAGGCCGTAAGCGCGCGCCGGCGAGGACGGCAGCACCACGCGCAAACCCGGCACGTTGGTGAACAAGGATTCGTTGGCTTCGCTGTGGTGTTCCGGCGCGCGGATACCGCCGCCCCACGGCACCCGCAGCACCATCGGGCAGCTCAGACGGCCGCGGGTGCGGTGACGGAAGCGCGCGGCGTGGCAGATGATGTGATCGAGCATCGGATAGACGAAGCCGTCGAACTGCGCTTCGGCCACCGGCTTCATGCCTTGCGAGGCCAGGCCGACGGTGAGGCCGGCGATGGTGGTTTCGTCCAGCGGCGTGTCGAGCACGCGCTCGCTGCCGAAGATCTGCTGCAGGCCGGCGGTGGCGCGGAACACGCCGCCGTTGACGCCGACGTCTTCGCCGAGCACCAGCACGTTCTCGTCGTTGCGCATCTCGTAGGCCAGCGCCTGGGTGATGGCTTCGATCAGGGTGATCGCGGCGGGCGTGGCGACGGGTTGGCTGGTGTCCACGTTGGCTTTAGTCGCGACGTTCATCAGCGACCCTCCTGGGCAAGTACTTCGGCGCGCTGAGCGAGCAGATCGGCGGGCATGTCGGCGTAGAGGTAATCGAACATCGCCTCCACCGGCTGCACCGGCGTTTCCAGATAGGCGTTGATTTCGATATCGACCTTCTTGCCGCATTCCTCGGCCCAGGCCTTCTCCAGTTCCTCGTTCCACACGCCCTGGTCGGTGAGATAGGTGCGCAGGCGCGGCACCGGATCGCGGGTCCAGGCGTCCTTGACTTCGGCGTCGTCGCGGTAGCGGCGGGCGTCGTCGGCGGTGGTGTGGTCGTGCAGGCGGTAGGTCATGAATTCGATCACGCTGCCGCCTTGTCCGCTGCGCGCCAGTTCGGCGGCGCGGCGCATGCCTTCGAGCACGGCGATCAGGTCGTTGCCGTCCACTTGCAGGCAGTGCAGGCCGCCGGCCAGACCCTTTTGCGCCAACGTCTTGGCGCCGGTCTGCGCCTTGCGCGGAACCGAGATCGCCCAACCGTTGTTGATCACGCACAGGATCAGCGGCAACTCATACGCGCCGGCCGAATTGAGCGCGGCGTAGAAGTCGGTCTTGGACGAACCGCCGTCGCCGCAGCAGGCGACCGCGAGGTTGGTTTGCTTGCGCAGCTTGAACGCCAGCGCGGCGCCGGCGGCGTGCAGGCACTGGGTGGAGATCGGCACCGACCAGGCGAAGTCCTTGCGCGGACCGGCGAAGTCGTTGCCGCGTTCGTCGCCGCCCCAGTACATCAGCACTTCGCGCGGTTGCACGCCGCGCATGAACTGGGCGCCGTATTCGCGATAGCTCGGCGCGAACACGTCGTCGGGCAGCATCGATGCGCCGATGCCGACATGGGTGGCTTCATGGCCCAGGCATGCCGCGTAGGTGCCGAGTTTGCCGGTGCGCTGCAAGGCGATGGCCTTGCTGTCGAAGGTGCGCACGAACAACATCTGCTTGAACAACGGCAGCAGGGTGTTGGGGTCTTTGAAAGCTGCGGGAATCTCGGCGACGGGTTTGCCGTCGGCACCGAGGTATTGCAGGTATTGGATTTCGAACGTCGCGGCGACGGTCATCGCGGGTGGTCCTCACGGGTGGGGATGAGGTCCGAATCGTTCCGGTCCCGGATCCAGTGCCGGGCGCGCTGGTCAGCTTCAGACGGCTGGGTCCGCAGACCTCGAATACTGCGCGAGGTTCCGGGCCGGGCTAAAGCCGCGGCGCCCAGGCTGGGCGCTGCGTCTGGCGCGGATGATACCGAAAGCGGTGTTAAGCGCCGTTGCGCGCTGCGGCATGCAAGTTTGGCCGGAACGCGCTAGACGCCAGAAAACGTCAGGACGGCGGAGTACGGATTTGGCCCGGTCGGGCGGTTTCCGCCATGCCGCGCAAGTAGGGGATGCGGGTCGCAACACGCGGCGAACGCGGACTGGGTTCCGCTTTTACTGAATGCGCGCGGAGCGGACGCCGCGCGGCGAATTTGGCCGGTCGCGGGAGGTGGCACAGACGATGTGCCGAATCTGCTTGCGCAATCGCAGAAAAAAAGCGCGGCCGAAGCCGCGCTTTGAGATCGAACATCCGATAACCGTGCCAACCGGCCCGGGCGCAGCGCGCCCAGGCCGTCCGCAATTACCACCAGCGGCCGGTCAATTGCACGTAGTGGAAGGCGAAATCGTTGAACGGATTCGGATCTTCCACCGCCGAGGCGGCCAGGCCGGTGAGCAGCAACTGCCGGTCGAACAGACCCGGACGCGGCGCGACGATGGCGAAGTCGAAGCGCTGCACGGTACCGGCGGCCAGACGCGCGCCTTCGCAGGTGGCTTCGAAACCGCGATGACGCGCGGCGGCGACGTTGCAGGTCCAGCCGGTCGGCGCGGCGATCGAGACGTTGCCGGCCGGCGCGTCGCCGTACAGGGTCACGCTCGGCAACACCGCGACATCGGCGCCGCGGTTGCGCACCGCGACCGCGAAGCGGCCGGTCTGGCCGCCGCGCAGCACGCGCGGGCCGGCGACGTCGATGGCCAGATCGGCGCGCGCGGTGACTTCGACGCTGACCGAGGCCTGATCGTTGCTGGCGACCGGATCGAACGACTGCGCCTGCGCGGCGACGGCGAGCGTGTTGGTCTTGCCGATCATCGCTTCGGTGGCGTTGGCGGTCAGGGCGAAGGTCGCCGACTCGCCGTTGCCCAGCGCGGTGCGCGTACAGGCCACGCTGGTGGAACCGCCGCTCACCTGCGGCGCGTCGCAGTTCCAGCCGCTGGGCGCGGTCACGTTCAGCGCCGGCAATTCGGCGTTGATGGCGAAGCCGATGCCCGGGTAGTCGGACTGCTCGGGACCGGTGTTGCGCAAGGTCGCGCTGAACGACACCGGACGGCCGATGCGCACCGACGCGGTCGAGGTCGAGGCGACCACGGCCAGATCGGCGCGGCGGCGCAGATCGACGTAGGCCACCACCGGATCGTGATCGGACAAGCGCGAGGGCGAGTCGTCGAGGCTGCGGTTGATCTCCGGGAAGTCGGCGTTGATGCGCGCGTGGTCGAGCTTCAGACCGGCGGCGGCGCCGACCAGCGCCTGGTTGGCGAGTACGTGGTCGATGGTCTGGGCGCTGCCGCCGAAGGTGTAGCTGTAGCGCTGATCCGGGGTTTCCAGATCGCCGAGCTTGACCAGGTTGGGCTCGACCAAATCGGCGCCGTCGCCCGGCACCGCGGTCTGATCGTCCGGCGTCGGCGTGCCGACCACGGTGTTGATCACGTCGGTCAGGCCGTCGTTGAACTCGAACGCGTTGAAGTCGCCGAGGGTGACGATGCGTTCGGCCGGGTTGGCGGTCTGGCGGTCCTGGATGAACTTGGCCAGATACTCGGCTTGCGCCTGACGCTTCTTGCGCACGCGATCGCCGCCGGTGGTGTCGAGTTCGCTGTCGATCAGCGAGCGCTGATGCACCAGGATCACCGTGATCGGGAAGTCGCGGCCCTCGCCGTTGTGCACCACCGCTTGCAGCATCAGCGGCGGACGGTCGTTGAGGGTGCCGTTGTTGCCGTCGGGCTGGACCCAGGTCGCGTCCTTGCCGACCTGCGACACGTTCAGCACTTCCACCCGCGCCTTGCCGTCGGCCAGCGCCGAGGTCTTGATCAGATAACCCACGTCGATGCCGCCGATGTCGTTGCCTTCCATCAGGTAGGCGACGTACTTCGGATCCGGCCGGCCCGCGGCGACTTCGTCGGCGTTGACGCGCGCGGCGATGTCCTGCAGCGCGGTCAGGTTTTCGACTTCGATCAGGCCCAGGATGTCGGGACGCTGCAGGTAGCCGATGCCTTGCGAAACCTTGCCCAGGCGGCGCGCATAAGCCTCGGGCGTCAGCACCGGATCGTCGGTCGCCGGGTCGTTGACCGCGTCGAAGAAGCGCTCGACGTTGTAGGAGGCGACGGTGAATTCCGAATGCGCCGGCACCTGCGCGGCGACCGGTTGCATGCCCTGGGTGATGGTCGACAGCACCGCCGGATCGCGCACGATGGTGTAGCGGCGGAAGCCGTAATCCAGCGGGCCGGTGAGGTCGGTGATGACCGCGCCGGTGGACAGGTTCAACGACGTGCCGCCGAGGCCAGCGCTGCTGACGGTGATCAACTCGGGGTTGAAGTCCCAGCGCGGGATCGGCGGAATGCTGCCGCCGCCCGGCGCGGCGTCGGGCGCCTGGATGCCCGGTTCGCGGAACGGACGCGGCAGGCCGGTGGCGACGATGTTGAAGATGCCGTTGCCGCTGCCGGTGGCGTTGCTTTCGTTCTTCGAGCCCTGGGTCGGCGAGACCACGGTCGCGCTGGGCATGACCACGCGCATGCCTTCCAGACGCTCGAGCTGTTCCAGGCCGCCCGTGGGGCTGGGCAGGGCGGCGCTGAGCGCGATCGGCTGCGGCAGGGTGTTGGGGCCGATCACCGCCGGCTTGGACACCAGCAAGGTGCGCACGCCGCCGCCGAGTTCGGTCAGCGGCAGTTGGCCGGGGTCTTGCGACGGGATGAATTCGAGCACCTGGCCGTCGGCGCGCACGGTGTTGCCGACCGCGGCGGCGGCCGGAACCGGGCTGCCGGTGAACACGAAGATGCCTTCGGAGGTGGCCGGGTCGCCGTCGGCCTGGTCGTCCGGGGTTTGCAGGAAATAACCGTTGCTCTTGCGGCCGGTGACCACGCCGGTGCTGCGCACGCGCTGACCGACCAGCGGCGAGTACTGGCCGCTGCCCTGGATCGCGTGGATCGCGGTGAGTTCGACTTCGTCGCTGGCGATCAGGCCCTTGCCTTCCGCATCGCCCAACTGCGCGCCGGTCGGCGCGCTCAGGCGGACGAAGAAGGTTTCGTCTTCTTCGACTTCGTTGTCGTTGTTGACCAGCACGGTGATGGTGGCGCTGTTCTGGCCTTCGGCGAAGCTCAGGGTGCCGCTGACCGGGGTGTAGTCGCTGCCGGCCACGGCGGTGCCGTCGGCGCTGGCGTAGTGCACGGTCACGCCGCCCGGGCCGGCCGGCTCGGACAGGGTTACGGTGAATTCGAACGCGCTGAGGTGTTCGAGTTGTTCGACATCGCCGATCTTCAGCACCGGCAGGTTGGCGCCGGCGCAGGCGAAGGTCGGGCTGGCGCTGTTGCGCGGGATCGGCGCGCCGGTGGCGAAATCGGCGCTGTTGAGGTTGCTGTCGGTGCAGCCGTTTTCCTTGCGCAGCGCGGCCAGCAGGGCGGTCAGCGTAGCGGTGGGCTCGGTGCCTTCGGCGCAGTTGGCGGCGCTGCCGAAACCGACGAAATCCACGCTGCCCAGCGGGCAGGTGCCGCTGAGCGCGGTGTTGTGGTTGACCAGGGCGACCTTGCCGGCGGTGGCGCTCATCGCCAGGGTGCCGGTCGCGTCGGGGGTCGGCAGTGCGACCGAACCGCCGCTGCCGTCGGCTTGCTTGATCAGGTAATAGCCGCCCGGCGCGATGCTGCCGGTCAACAGCGTGCGCTGCCAGGTCGAGCCGGCGGCGGACGCGTACTGCACGCTCCAGCCGCTGATGTCGACGGCGGTGTCGCCGTTGTTGTGAAGTTCGATGAAGTCGCTTTTAAGCGTGGTGCCGGAATTGCCGCCGCCGCCGTAAACCTGGCTGATCACGACCTGCGCCTGCACCGATCCGGTCGCGGCTAAGGCCAATACCATCGCCGCCCAAAGGCGGCTCGTCCTCTTTTCCATGGTGGTTCCCCAGAGTGAGCGTCTGCCCGACCTCCCCGGGTCGCAGACGTTTTGGATTGTGCATCAATACTCACTTTGCGGCGTTGCAAAAGCGTGACTTGGCATGTCTGGGCGATGTGATGAATTGTTTATCTCGTCATTTTTTATGGAACTAATGCACATTCATTGTGCGAATGCGCGAGGCGTGGCCG
>NZ_JBAMDI010000239.1:0-7209 GCF_036961695.1 Pseudomonas sp. CGJS7
AGTGATGCGCGGGTGAAGACCGAACTCCTGGCGGCCGCGATGACCACGGCTGCGGCGGGCTTCGAAGTTGGAGCCAGTTATGTGGACCAGGTGGTCGCGCGGTACGGCGCGAACAGTGTGACCGGACGAGGAGCAGCGGCCGCTTTAGGGCGTTTGAAAGTTTGGGGAGCCAGTCTAGCTGGGACAGGTGGTTTCATACTGGCATGGTGGGATTTTATGGATGGCGTGCAGCATTACTCTCAAGATAGTGCACTGACAAAGTCTCGTTTATTGAGCGGCGCATATTTCACACGCGCAATGGCGACGTCAGCCTTGTCTTTAGCCGAGTTAGGTACTGCCATCGCAATAGCCCGCCCGCTTTTCGAGTATTTGGCACAAAACGGTAGACACCGACTTTTAAGGGCGCTAAGTCAGTCACTGAGCGTGCTCTCCAGTACATTAGGTACAGCAACTGCTCGCCTTATGTTAGCACGACTGGTCCTCGGCGCTTTCTGGCTAGGTCTAGCACTAACGGTAATCATTATCATATTTGAAGATGATGCCTTGGAAAAATGGTGCAAACGTAGCACTTATCGCATTGATAAAAAGTCAAGCACATTCACCGAAGAAGAAGAACTGGCAAATCTCCACTCGGCCTTCAGTGAGGTACTGTAAATGTATCTAATAGAATGGGGGTTTTGGAAACTATCGACTCAAGAAAATGCGAATACAAAGCCAGCAGACAAGCCGACAACTGTAGATCTATATGAAAGCGAACTAAACGAGGATATCCACTTCAACTCAGTCAGCAGCACCCCACGCACACGCGGCCCTATATTCACCTTCAATGATACCTATATGGAAATGAGGTGCGGCGGCTCGGAAGAAAAGCGTGGAATTATTACATTAATGACCTTGGGCGGCTTGGGCCCGATGACTTATGCATGGCTATATATAACGCTTGGCTCAATTTACAGCACTATTACTCAGCCTGAATTTATTTCCCCCACCTCGATCCTGTTTAGCATATACATGCTATCCATCGGTGGCATGACCTACTATTTATATGCCAAATATGGATTTCAGTTGACAAGACTGGAAATACTAACCAGTCGCCACCTACTTGTCCGCTTCAACCGGAACACCCAGCAAGTTCATCTGCATAGACCGCACTATTGCGGTGGAATCGTCACCTTCCCCTGGAAAACAACCGGGAGCACTGGCTTATATCCAGAAGATGACCCACTCAGCATGGGCATGCGACTCGGCCTGGTCTGGCACCCCAGCCGCACCGGCCTGCCCCACATGGAAATGGCCCTGCTCGGCAAACAAGGCCAAGGCGGCAGCGAACTGCGTGATGAGTGGGAATTCATCCGCCGTTACATGGAAGAAGGCCCACACGCCGTCCCCCGCCCTCGCCTGAGTACCCAGCTACCCTCACCCATCCAGGCATTCAGCGCCCAGTTCGAAGGGCTTGGGCGTTTCTTCCGCAAGAGCAGCTGGCTGTTCAAAGTTGTCCTGCTGTTTGTCTGGCCCGCTTTCGTCATCATCGGCACCGCCCACTGGCTCAGCCTGCTGCTGTGCTGGCGACCGCGCTGGCCGAAGGTCATCCGCGAGGCCGGCATGCCCGGCAAGCCCGTCCCACCCGTGACAACCCTGAGCGACTACCCACCCGCAATCCAGGCACGCCTGCTCGCCAACGCCGACCGCTGGCAGCTCAAGCCCGGCAAGCGGCCGACGAAAAAACCACGCAAACCGCGCAGATCCAAAGCGCAAGCGAAACCGGCTGCGCCCAACGAAGATTGTGTCTGAATTCAGAATTCGAACGTGTACCCGACGATCACCCGGTTCTCATCCGCTGCATCGGCAAAATTCGAGCGCATGGTCGCATTGCGCCAACGCAGCGACACATTCCTGAGCGCCCCCGACTGCACCACATAGGTGATATCCGTAGTCCGCTCCCATTCCCGCCCCTCTCCGTCGCCAGCGGCCAATGCCCTGCCCTTGACGCTGGCAATGCGTTGCGGGTCCACCTGATCGCCCTTTACATAACGCACGTTGAACGTCAGCCCGGGGATGCCCACGGCAGCAAAGTTGAAGTCGTAACGCAGCATCCACGCCCGTTCGTTCGCCAAGGCAAAAGTGCTGACCTGCTGTTCGCTGAACAGGTAGGTATCGGTGCCCCCCACGTAGGCATATGCCGTATCCCCACGCACTTTCTGATAGCCGCCACTGAACGTGTGGCCCTGAACGCTGTACCCGAAGTTGGTACTGAGGGTCTGATTGTCGACTCCGCCCAGCAACGCCCGGCCCTGCTCCCTTGCATTGAACCAGCGCCACTCGGTGAACACATCCCCCGGCCCAAGGCGGGTCTTGAACTTGAAACCGGCAAAATCACGCCGGAACAGGTCTTCGAGCACACTGGTGTGAAGGCTGAGGGTCAAGTTGTTCAACGGCTGGTAATCGACACCGGCGTAGCGCAGACGATCACTGGTGACCGTCGCCAAATAGGCCCCTTGCTGCGCCATGGCGGTCAGGTCCTCATAGTCGGTGGAGTCACGCAATTTGGTGGCATTCACCTGCAGCAGGGTGAACGTAAACCGGTCCAAGTCTTTGCTCACCAGTTGCACACCGTTGAACCACTGGGGGAACAAGCGACTGCTGTTGGACGCCAGCAATGGCAGTTGCGGGCTCAGGCCCCCCGCTTTCAATTCGCTCTGCGCCAGCCTGGCCTTGAAGGTAGCCACGGCCTTGGCGTAGTCATCCGCGGCGCGTTTGTCGCTGCCTCGCGGTAACAGGCCGGAACCGCTACGGTCAGGCGATGAGTCCAGCTTGAGCCCCAGCATGCCGGCTGCGTCCAGGCCAAAGCCAACCACGCCGTCGGTATAGCCAGACTGCAAGCGCAGCATGAAGCCTTGGGCCCATTCACTGCGCCGCGATTGCGTGGCGCTGTCACCGTGAAAGTCGCGGTCGAAATAGAAATTGCGTAGTTCCAGGTTGCCACTGCCGTCATGGATAAAGGCAGCCTGGGCGGTTTGACAGGCGCAGTAAAGCGCCGAGAGCACCAGCGATGCTCGCCGAAAGATCACGATCATTGGTATGCCTTGTGCTTATTCTTGTTGTTGTTCGAAGACTCAGCGCCAATCAGCTTTTGGGGTTGCGCACGCAACGCATCACCACCAGGCATGCGACCAGGATCAGCGGCGCGATTGACAGCATGCCCATGTAGGTGCTGTCGGTAAGGTCATTGATCTTGCCCACCATCACTGGTGCAACGATGCCGCTCAGCTGTCCCACCGAGTTGATCGCGGCGGTGCCGGTGGCAATTGCCAGCCCCGAGAACGTCGACTGTGGAATGGTCCAGAAGATCGGGATAGCGATAAAGGTGCCCGCAGTGGCCAGCACCAGCGCGGTCATCATCGCGAAGGGAGAGTCGGAGAACAGGCACGCCAGCAGGTAACCGGCGGCGGCCGCCAGCAGGCAGTACACCAGATAGCGCTTGCGCTCGCCGGTGCGGTCGGAGTGGCGAGTCAGCAACACCATGCCGATGCACGCTACCGCATAAGGCAATGCCGACAGTACGCCAACCCACAGCATGTCTTGCACCCCCGAGGACTTGATCAGGTGCGGCATCCAGAAATTAAGCCCGTAGGACGCGGTTTTGACCACGTAGTAGATAAACGCCATGATCGCCACTTCACGGGTCAGCAACACCCGCCAGATCGAGCCGAGTATCGGTTTTGCGGTGCGTTTGTCCTGGGCAAGGTTCTCCGCCAGCAGGTCCTTCTCCTCGCGGCTCAACCATTTCGCCGCCTCGATATCACGGTCCAGCTTCCATAGCACCAGCAGGCCCAGCAGCACACACGGCAGCCCGGACATCAGGAACAACCAGTGCCAGCCAGCGAGGCCCAGCACGCCGTCCATTGTCCCCAGCAAAAAGCCCGCAGCCGGGCCACCCACCGCTCCGGCCAGCGGCACCGCCAGGAACCACAGGCCATTCATCTTCGCCAGGTGCTTGCGGGGGAACCAGCATGCCAGGTAAAACAGGATCGCCGGGCCGAAACCGGCCTCCATGACGCCGATCAGAAAGCGCAGGAAGTACAGCGTGTACTGGGTATAGGCAAATACCAGCGCAGCCGTCGCCAGGCCCCAGGACACCATGATCCGGCAGATCCAGGCCGGAGCCCCGTAGCGTTTCAGGCCAAGACTGCTGGGCACTTCGAACAGCACGTAGCCGACGAAGAACATGCTCGCGGCCAGGCCGTAGGCGGCATCGCTGAGGCCCAGTTCCTGCTGCATTTGTGTCTTCGCAAAACTGATGTTGATGCGGTCGAAGTAGGAGAACAGGAAGCAGATGATAGCCAGCGGCATGATGCGCCAGGCCACACGGCGGTATAGCAGCAGCTCATTGATGTGACTGTCGTTGCGCTCACGCGCCAGTTCGCCGGTCAAAGCAACCATGGTGAATCTCCATTCTTGTAATTATTGGAGAGCAGCGACGCCTCGAAGGGCGCCACCAGCAGGTTTTTTTAGCGAATACGGATCAGCTTTTCCTTGAAGCTCTGGCCTTTTGCGACGTACTCGGTCGCATTGCGCTGCATACTGGCGATGGCATCGGCAGTGAGCTCGCGCACTACCTTGGCAGGTGCGCCCAGGATCAACGAGTTGTCGGGAAACACCTTGCCTTCGGTGACGATGGCGCCTGCACCCACCAGGCAGTTGTTGCCGATGACCGCGCCATTGAGCACCACCGCCTGAATGCCGATCAGCGCGCCATCGCCGATGGTGCAGCCGTGCAGCATGGCCTGGTGGCCGATGGTGACACCTTGCCCCACTGTCAACGCAAAGCCGGGGTCGGCATGCAAGACAGCACCCTCCTGCACATTGCTGTGCTGGCCGATACGGATCGCTTCGTTGTCGCCCCGTAGCACGGCCTGCGGCCATACACTGACGCCTTGTTCCAGGGTAACGTCGCCGATGACGCTGGCATCCTCGGCGATGAACGTTTCCGGGTGCAGGTTGGGTGCAAGGTTGTCATATTGGTAGATCGCCATCTCAAGGCCTCCTCAAGCCGCGTCGTCTGTTTTCAGCACGCCCGCCGCACACAGCTGGGCAATGTGCGCGTCGCTGTAACCCAGTTCACGCATCACTTGGCGGGTGTGCTCACCAATCCGCGCGATCGCCCGCCGTGGCTGCAGGCGCTGGCCGTCCAGTGACAGCGGCAATAACGGCATCGGTGTGTGGCTGCCGTCTTCCAGTTGCAGCTCGGCCATGCCACCGCTCTGTAGCAGGTGGGGGTCCTCGAAAAGCTCTTCAGGGCGGCGGATCGGCGCGAAAGGAATGCCGTTGGCTTCCAGCTGCACCGCCAACTGCCCGGCGTCCAGCGGCGCAAACACCTCGGCCAGGTGCGCCAGCAGCCGTGGCCGCTGCAACACGCGGTCGTTATTGCTACCAAGGGTTGGGTCATCAAGCAAAGCGGTCTGCCCCAGTACCCGGCATAACGCGTGCCACTGGCCTTCCCCTGTGGCGGCGACAAACATCTGCTCGCCACCGGCAAAAGTGAACACGTCATAGATGGCCCAGGCACTGATGCGGTTCGGCATCGGCGCTGCGGCTTCACCGGTGACCACGTACTGCTGCATATGCTGGGCAGCCAGCAGCACGCAATTCTCGTACAGGGCACTTTGCACCTCACGGCCCCTGCCGGTGCTGTGGCGCTCGTTGAGTGCAGCCAGCACGCCAATGGCGCCGAACATGCCACCCATGATGTCGTTCACCGAGCTGCCTGCGCGCAGCGGGCGCCCTACCGGCCCTGTCATGTAGGCCAGACCGGCCATCATCTGCACCACTTCATCCAGCGCCAGGCGGTTTTCGTATGGCCCGCTGAGAAACCCCTTGTGCGAGGCATAGATCAGCCCTGGATTGCGCTGGCACAGTGCGTCGTAGCTCAGACCCAGCTTCTGCATACGCCCGGGCTTGAAGTTCTCGATGAAGACATCGGCGGTGTCGGTCAATTGCAGCACGGCCTCACGGCCCTCGGGCGTTTCAACATCGACAGCAATGCATTGTTTGTTGCGGTTGAAGGTGCGGAAAAAGCCCGCCCCTGCGCCCAGCAAACGGCGTGTGCCGTCGCCGCGTACCGGCTCGATCTTGATGACTTCGGCGCCAAGGTCGCCAAGGATCATGCCGCACGTCGGGCCCATGACCATATGCGAAATCTCAACGACACGGATGCCGTCCAAGGGAAGTCTGGACATTGTGATGCTCCTCTTACGGGCAATTCAGGCGTGGCGGTGTGTGTTGGCGAAGTTGAGCGGCAATCCGGCCCGGGCGATGAAGCCGTAAAGTGGCTCGCCCGGTAGCGCTTCGCTTAGTACCTGCCGGGTTTCGATTAGCGCAGGCAAGTCGATGCCGGTGTCGTAGCCCATGCTTTGCAGCATGAACACCAGGTCCTCGGTCACGGTATTACCAGACGCGCCAGGGGCGAACGGGCACCCTCCCAGGCCCGCCAGGGAGGCATCCAGTTCCCCAATGCCCTGCTGCACCGCCACCAGGCTGTTGGCCAAGGCCAGGCCCCGGGTGTCATGGAAGTGCGCGGCCTTGAGACGGTCGCCTGCAATCTCCCGTACGGCCTGAAGCACCGTTGCTACCTGGCCCGGATTGGCATAGCCAGTGGTGTCTCCCAGGGAGACCAGGTCGCAACCGGCTTCGATCACCTGGCGGGTCAACGCACACAGGTCAGCCAGCGGCACCTCGCCCTGGCGGGTGCAGCCAAAGGCCACTGACATGCCGGCCACGACTTGCACCCCATGCAGGCCCATTTCAGTACGCAGCTGGCACATGCGCCCCAGTTCCTCGACCATCTCCACTGGCGTGCGGCGCACGTTGGCCAGGCTGTGCGCCGTGCTCACCGATACCGGGGCGACGATGCGGTGTGCACCCGATTCAAGTGCGTCCCTTGCGCCACGAAGGTTTGGAGCCAGCACGGTTACTTGCAGGTCCGGGTACGTGAGGGCGTGGGCCACCACTTCGCGGGCATCGGCCATCTGCGGCAGCAAGCGTGCCGACACGAACGACGCGACTTCCATATGACGCACGCCGGCGCCGTAAGCGGCGTCGATCCAGCGGCGTTTGGCTGCTGTCGGCATGATCACTTGCAGGCTCTGCAAGCCATCGCGCAGGCCGACTTCATTGATTGTTATTGTTGTCATCGCGGTCTCTCTGTCTGAA
>NZ_JBAMDI010000024.1:0-101138 GCF_036961695.1 Pseudomonas sp. CGJS7
GGACGATCAGCGCAATCGTGGATTGTGCTCCTACCATGCCAACGTGGCAGCGAAGGACTAGGCTCGAATTCACGCCCTGTCTCAATTTGTTGGCTGGGCATAAGTCGCACTGAACTGGTAGTCGAGAGTGGAAAGCGATAGCTTAGCGTTCGACCGCCGCTTAGTGTCTTCCTGCTATCACACGGCATGAGATCTGGGACGGCTTCAGCGTTCAAATGGAGCTTTGATATGCCGCTGACTGCTTTCTCCGTTTCACGCCAACAGGAGTTGGATGTAGACCAGCTTCTTCAGCTTTTCGCTGACCAGCATCAGCGCCCGAAACTGAAAAAGACTGAGACTATTCCGGAGATCTGGAAGCAGGTCATTTACGCTGATGTTGAGTGCCCGGCGTGCTTTGCTAAAGGCGCCGAGGTCGTTCGCGCCACTAGCTCAAAGGTCACCGGCGAGGCCATCAAACAAGCCTACTTCCGCTTTCCAGGTGGGCATCATGCGTTCTGTGACTTCGCTGCTCTGCCGCCAGGCGAAGCTCCAGAGGGCTTGGTGCAGTTCAGCGCCACGGCTCGCGATGGGTTGTCGCGAGCAGTTCGGGAACTGGTGTGCCGTGGGATCCAGCTAGGGCTTCTCGACCAGGCCAAGATCAGGGACATGCGCGAGTGGTTCCACCACCAGAAACTCAGCGCCGTGTTTCAAGTGACCCTTGATCCGAGGGTTTTCCAGTGGGTAGCGGCGGTGCAAGCGGCGGCTTGGCCTGTGCGATATCAGCCTAGGTGGCTGACTGTAAACCAAGAGCTTATGAGGGTACCTGGCTTCCTGATGAAGACGGCGATGGAGGTGATGCTAGCCCGTCGTCACGAGTCGCTGCTGACTTACCTGAGCGATCGAGGGGTCATGCTGAGGCCGCTGGTTAGCCGCATTGAAAAACTCATGAGTGCCAACAACCTTAAGCTTGTGTTCGATCCGACCAACCTCAAGGCTCATTACGACTCCACCCAGGAGCTCGCCCGCTTCATATCTACCCACTATGATCCTGTTTGCAGAGCACTTGGCAGAAACTACTTCGATGTAAAAGCGAGTAAGCCGCTTATGGCATTCGCCGCGCTTCTGCTTTTCTTGAGCAGTTGGGATTTGAATCAGGCCGCTTCGCTTTTTGCTCAGATCGCCAGTTCTAGAGGGGCTGTTGATCAAAATCTGGGAAATGTGATGGGGTTGAATCCGTTCCACGATTACGATGCTTGGGCGGCACTGAAGACGCTTCAGGAAATTCCCGTCCAGGAGTTCAATGGCTACGATCTTGGGTGCCGTGCTAAAGAGTGGGTGAATGAAGCAGCAGTTGCTTTGGCGAGTGGCCAGTCCTTCTAGAATATACATTTTTACTAAAAGTTTACTTGAAGCGGTTTGGGAAATTTAAACTGTGGAAATATTGCTGGTAGTTTTTTAAGATTTTCGGGATACTAATGTCAGGGGTTCTCGGAGTTTTGAGTAGTGTCCTGAAAATCAGGGACGCCTCCGGGCAGTTGACAACAAAGGGTAAGGTTTTTATCGCGGGCAGTGTAGGCGGCTTGTGTATTGCGCTGATCTCCCAGATCTTAGAAACATACGTTCAGCGTCAGGCGCAGGCCGCTTCGCAGGCGGAAAGCCTAGAGTCTGCCCGAAAACTTCAGCAAATCATGACAGATTTGAGTCGAACTCTTCAGCCGCTCGGGACATTTAGTGTATTCATTTTTCAGGCAGAAGTTTCATTAGACGATCCCGCTTTTGATGGTTACAAACGTAGATTGGATAAGGCGATAGCCGTTTATTTACGGAAAGGTCAAAGAGATCAGATGATGGATCGAGATATATCCGGGCCGCTTGGATTTGGGCGAGGAGATGACTACCAGCCTACGTCAATTGAGGTTGAGCCGGATGGTAAATATTACCCCTCTTCCAAGGATGGCAAAGGGATAAGCGCGATGGTTTTTCCTTTGTGTTACCGATTTGTTTTCTTTAAAGAGCCCATCGACGCGTCTGAATACCACCCGTTACATCATTTTGGAAATGGTCTTGGCGATTTGCGTGCAGATAATTTTATGCCTAAGCCTTTCCCCCTTGCGAAAGATCTAAAGACAGGCGGCTATTCAATTACCGGTCGGCTAGAGTTTTCCGCTTGGGAGGATGTTAGTGGGAAAATTGTTTCAATTCCGGATCTCCTTGGTTCACAGCTTTTGATCTCCACATGTGGTAAGCCAATGCACAGTTGGACGTGGCAAGGTAACAAAAAGATTTACTATACGCCTGTGGATACTAAGTTTGAGTTGGGCTCTATGACCCTTCAGTTTGATAAGCGGAAGGCGAGCATCTCTAAGGAAAATCTTAGTCGGTTTGAACGAAAAGGCGATGTGTATTGGGAATATCGATTCCCAACGACTCAAGATGGCCTTACTAAGCTGTTCTCTGGCTCTAGGTGATTGAAGTATTGTTCGCGAGTTAATTTCATCTGAGGTTTTCCTATGTCATCAGCTCCAACCCCAATACCCAAACGTGATCCAGAACAAGACTTCGCCACCATAACTGACCTGTTCGCAGCGATGATCGAATCCCAGCGTGGTCAGCCCCTGTCGCCAGACGACGCCTGGGTCAACCATGCCCAGATTTTAGCGATGAAGTTGTTTAAGCAGGCTTGCTCCGTCAGAGTGCTCATCAACACGACCCAGCTGGATTTCCAGGACGGTAAGCAGATTGTCTTCGTAGATCACTCGTCCGCTACGATCCTTGCCCGCGCCTGCCTTGAAACCTTCATCGTGTTCCATTGGATCTTCCAGAGCCATGATCCCGCGCTTAGAAAATTCAGGCACGGGGTCTGGCGTTTGGGCGGTCTCAGGGATCGGCTCAAGCTTCACCCCTCAACCGACGAGGCGAGGGAAACCATAAGCAAGACTCGCCTGCAGGTGATAGAGCAAGTCGCGGAGATCGAAGCCTCACCGTACCTGGGCGACTACAAGCCTGAGCAAGCAAAGCGGCTGCTCAAGGGGGAATGGAGGGTAGGGTGGTCATGGACGGACGAAGCGGTGAGGGCAGGATTCCACAAGAAATATTTCCAGAACGTCTACTCCCATTTCTGCGGGTATGCCCATAGCTCTTACATCAGCTCTATGCAGATGGGGGAAGCACAGTCAATGGAGGATCAGCGAATGCTGGCTCTGGTGGCGCTGCAAACTGTCGTGCATGTGATGGCGAGAGCGGTGGCGTTTTATGCTGAGCTGTTCCCAAGGGGGCGATCTGTATTAGAAGCGGCGTCAGAGGAGGCTCAGAAGGTTGCCTACTTCTGGGGGTTCACGGGTGACGATATGGATCATCTTTTTGAAGAGCGGTAGGGGCGTGCCGCTTCGCGGCCAGGCTGTCGTAAACCGAGCCTCGGCTTATCGCCTAGTCTCGGCCCTAGCGGGCTTCCATCCTTTTCGCCTTCGGCCCTCTAGGCCTGCGCGCTCCGCTTGCCAAGGTGCGGCTTTCAGGTCGTACTGAATCGTGAGCTTCGAAATCGGGGCAGATGTGTCCGCGTTCTGGCATTTGGAGAGCCAGTGCTGACTTTGAGCTGTCAGTCGTCTAGGCCCAGGGCTATATGTCGCATCAATTCCCGGGGGCTCTTGCTCTCAGCGATGTCGTACATGACGCCGCGTTTACTGCGAGGGAGCTTCTTGGCTACGTTTTTCGCTGACTTTCGTATGGCCGCGTCAGTGCCATGAATTCTCTCAGCAAGAAGCAGCACAATTATCGCATCTGTAAGCGTCATTATCTGGTCACGGCTAATGGGGGTTCAAGGGCTGCTTAGTCCTGATGAAGCGGAATGGCTGTCCAACCAGCTATGGGCTGCGGCGCATTTGGCAGCAAAGCAAGCGAAGGCCACCAGCTTATCTGAGGCTTGCCAAGTGATCGGAGAAGGGGGGCGCTTCTCCGGGGTGCAATGCCATGGAAAGCACGAGCCTGCATCACCTGGTAGCGCTAGCATCTATCATAGCTGGCCCTAATAGCTAGACCTGTCTGCTAATCCGTTGATGGGGGCGTGGCCTTCACCATTTCCCAGGCTAGCACCTCAAGGTACGCCTTATTGCGGGTTCAAGAGTATCGTGGAGTCTCCCCCCTATGCCCATGAACCTATGCTGGCTTCTCATCCTACCTGAAGCTCTGTCGAGGAAGCATTCAGGCCCTCGTCAAATCCGGGGATATCTCGTCACTACGACAGCCTCTACACGGTCGCGACGGTGCTTAGCGGCAGACCGGTATGGTGCGGGATAGAGCGGAGCGTGATACGAGTTCCGAGAGTCATTGGCAAAGTCCCAAGAGGTAATGGGCGCAGGAATAATTAGAAACTGCGGCAAACACTATCAGGATTTCTAATACTATAAGGTCACTAGCTGATTCCGTAATTTTGTGAGCGTAGACTCAGGTCAGCCGGTGATGGTTTCCGGTTTGTACCAAACAATTACAAAAACGCTTGTGGAGTCACGAATGAACAGTCAGACATCGGTAGAAGATCTACCACTTGGTCGCTTTCACATTCGCACTGTGCTGAGTGGTACCGGCGGCCAATTCAGTGACGGGTTCGTGCTAGGGATTATCGGCATTGCAGTCAGCATGGCAGCTGGCCCCCTTCAATTAAATGCGCTCTGGATGGGCTTGCTCGGAGCCGCATCTCTGGCAGGCCTCTTCATCGGCAGCCTTGTTGCTGGCCCCTTGGCAGATAAATTTGGGCGAAGAACAATTTTTGCCTGGGATATGCTGCTGTTTGCAATCATTTCCGCTTCACAGTTTTTCGTAACCTCTCCAGAGCAGTTGTTGGTATTACGGTTACTACTCGGGCTCGTGCTCGGGTTCGACTACGTGGTGAGCAAGTCGATAGTGACTGAGTTCGCACCGCGTCGCTATCGCGGTCGCCTTCTCAGCGTTCTTGCTGCTGCCTGGGCTGCTGGCTATGTGGCTGCGTATCTGGTTGGCTTCGTTCTTCGGGATCTTGGCCCAGATGCATGGCGACTCATGCTTGCAGTGAGCGGCATCCCCGCTTTGCTCATCCTTCCGCTGCGGATGGGCGTACCCGAGTCCCCGATCTGGCTGATGGCTCGTGGTCGTAAAGACGAAGCGCTGGCCATTGTGCGAGACAAGTTCGGCCCCAACGTGTACCTGCCTAGCCCCGCTGTTGTTCCGCAAGGGAGCAAGAGTAAGTGGGCCGAGCTGTTTAGCAAGCGCTGGAGAAAGAATACGATTGTTGGATGTGTCTTCTACACCTGCCAAGTAATTCCTTTCTTTGCTCTTGGCACGTTCTCGCCTCGTGTTTTGGAAGCGCTGAACGTTCAAGATAAATTCGTCGGTGGGTTGGTTTACAACATTCTCTTGATGGTTGGCGCATTGCTGGGTCTGTTGATCATCGACCGAATCTCTCGTCGAGCATTCCTAGTAGGAACCTTCTACCTCAGTGCCATTGGCCTGGCAGCGCTTGCCTATGCAGGCTTCGGCCCACTGGGAACTATCATTGCATTCGGCTTCTTTGCGTGCGTCCTGGCTGCTGCGGTCAATCTTGAGTTTGTCTATCCACCGGAACTGTTCCCGACCCACCTCCGTGCCTCGGGTATCGGTATTGCCGTAGCGGCAAGCCGCTTTGGTTCGGCGTTTGCTACGTTCCTGCTGCCAATCGCTGTCCAGACTCTTGGGATCCATACCGCATTGGGTGTGTGTGTGGGCGTGTTGGTTTTCGGTGGTGTTGTCTGCCACATGTTTGCCCCGGAAACGAGTAAAGAGCAGCTTTCCGCTGTTTCAACCGACACTCATGGAGCTGTTGAGAGCGCTGCTGGCTTCGCCGAGGCTGCGGTTGCCAGAAAAGGCGACTGACTTCTGGGTAGGATGAGCGATTAATTCTAGAGAGAGACCCAGTATGCCTGCCGACAAACTCATCGACATGTATGCCGTACAAGTGTTCATCGCTGTTGCAGAAACCGGGAGCATGTCGGGCGCAGCGACTCGCATGGGGATCTCTCAGTCTGGTGTATCGCAGACTGTCAGGCAGTTAGAAGACGACTTGGGTGTGATACTCGTTGATCGGACTACCCGTCCAATGACGCTCACGCCTTTTGGTGTCGCTTTACGCAACCGTGGCTCGCTGCTGAGCGAGGAGCTTTCCCACCTGAAGGCTCAAGTCCTTGATGCGGGTAGGGGCGTAAAGCCGGACTTGAGGATTGGCCTGGTAGATTCTTTTGCCGCTACCTGCGGATCAGCCTTTACGAAGCAGCTACTCGGAAAAGTGGCTCAATTATCGATCCGAACAGGCTTGAGCCCCCAGCAGGGAGAGTCTCTGCTAAGGCGAGACCTTGATCTGATCGTTACTAGCGATCCGCTTATGGACGCTAACGTGGTGAGGTACAGGATCTTGTCGGAGAGATATTTCGTCATCACTCCACGAGAGCTGAAGCACCCCATGAGATCGATCGAGGACATAAGAGCCCTTGCCAATGTCCTACCTGTCGTCAGATTCAACCGTGTCTCTCAAGTAGGTCTTCAGATTGAAAGACATCTTCGGAGTTTGGATATCCGGGTGCCAAATCGCTTGGAGTTGGACAACGCCGACGCGTTGACGTCTATGGTTGCAGAAGGAATTGGTTGGGCTGTGACAAGCCCGATGTGTTTCCTTCAAGCTGCTTCGTGGGTCAATGAAGTTGATGTCCATTTAGAGCCAGGCTTAGGCTTGGAGAGATCGCTTTATTTAGTGGCGCGTAGGGATGAGTACAGCTCGTTCTTTCATGACGCCTGCAAGATTGCGCATGACGTAGTGCTTAAAACCTTTCTTCCAAAACTTAGTGTATTGGGTAAAGGTGTTGAGAACTTGATGGATATTAATGAGGTAGAAGAATCATGAGTTCGTTTGATAAGGCCGGTGTACGCCAGGAAAGTGATTACGTAGGCGAGGTGAGTATTCCCTCCGACATGCTATTTGGCGTTAACTCCGTGCGCGGGCAGGAGAATCTTACAGTATCGCCGATCACCGTTGCTCACTACCCAGAGTTTCGTAATGCATTTGCTCAAATCAAATGGGCAGCTGCTTTGGCAAACCTTGATAGTAGTGTGCTTGCAGCGCCGCAATGCGAAGCTATTGTACTGGCCTGCCGGGACATGATTGAAGGGAACTGCGATGCCTCGCTGATTGTTGATCTTCTGGAAGGTTCGGGCGGCACCTCTACTAACATGAACTTCAACGAAGTCATTGCTAATAGGGCACAACAGTATCTCGGGCACTCAGCAGGTTCTTATGAGGTAGTGCATCCAAACGATCATGTTAACTGCTCGCAGTCGACCAATGATGTTTATCCGGCAGCATTGAAAGTTGCCACCTATGCCATGCTTGCAGGGTTGATCAACGAAGTTGAGTTGCTGGCACAGCAGTTCGAGAAGAAGGCTGAAGAGTTCGCAGACATCCTCCACCTTGGACGCACTTGCTTGCAGGACGCTCAGCCTATGCGCCTTGGCCAACTGTTCTCAGGCTACGCGTCGCTGACCCGCCGTTTGGCTGCTGAGTTGGCTAATGTTCGTACTAAGCTGTTGACTCTGCCATTGGGCGGGACTGCCATTGGTACCGGCTTTGGGGCTCCAGCATCGTATCGGGCTGCCGTATACAATCACCTTCAGGAGATCACCGGAGTTAGCTACGTAGCACCTGAAAATTCATTCGATGCCATGCAAAACATGGACGTTTTCTCCCGTGTCTCTGGCGAACTGCGTACCTGCTCTGCCTCGCTGGGCAAGATTGCAGCGGATCTGACCGTATTGTCTTCCGGGCCTGTGGCGGGCTTGGGTGAAATCAAGCTTCCAGAAGCCCAGGCTGGCTCCTCTATCATGCCAGGCAAAGTCAATCCAGTATTGCCGATGTCGATGATTCAGTTGAGCTTTGCCGTCATCGGTAATGACGTAGCGGTGGCACAGGCTGTTCAGTATGGTGAGTTGGAAATCAACCATTTCGAGCCAGTCGTGTCGTCTCGAGTCTTCGACAGCATTACTCTGCTTACTCGGGGCATCAAGCAGTTCCGGGAGAAATGCATTCAAGGCCTGACTGCCGATGACCAGCGGAACAAGGATCACCTGACTCAGTCTATGGCGGTCGCGACTGCGCTAGTGCCTAAGCTGGGTTACGCGTCCGTTAGTAAGCTGGCTCGGCAGTCTGTGGCTGAAAACCGTTCACTCCTAGATATCATGGAAGAAAAAGGCGTTATGAGTAAGTCCGAAGCGATGGAAGCTATCGAGAAAGCCTCACGCCCTGTATTTGACGTGTGACATTAGCCAGGGCGGGACTTAATATCCCGCCCTTTGCACGAGAGTCTTTAATTTATGCTACAAGCTTTAGATCTACTATTTGATATGCAGTCAAAGGGTGTTGATTATGAAGTCCGCAGTCATGCCCCTGTTTTCAATATGATCGAGTCGGGCGAGCTTGGTCTTGATCTGGACGGTGAGCGGTGTAAGAATTTATTTCTTTGCGATAAAAAAGGCCGCAAGTTTCTCGTTGTTACGGCAGCACAGAAATCGCTCGATTTACAATCACTACGCTCTGTCCTAGATTCGGCCCGCATGTCCATGGGGTCGCCTGATCTCCTTTACGCATCATTAGGTGTAAGGTCTGGTTCGTTAAGTCCGTTGGCGTTGGTCAATGACTCAGAGCAGAGTGTAAAGCTTGTCATTGATTCGGAATTGAAGGATTCAGAATACTTTTTGCTTCACCCGTTATGTAATCAAATGACGGTACGATTACGTGTTAATGAATTAGTCGATTACCTGCAGGGCAAGGGGCATTTTACAACCTGGGCTGCTTTGGGTGGTCGTGAATAATAATATGCTGTAACTGCTTTCTGCCTTTGTTTTTAAAAATAACGTAGAGGTGAGAGATGAAATTCTCCAAGGCGGGTGTTTGCGCGGTTTTTTTGTCACTTTTATCAGTTGGGCATGTTATGGCTGAGGCTGCGAATAGTGATGGCCAAGTTCGACCAAATGTTGTTGTCTTGGCAACTGGGGGCACCATCGCTGGTACCGCTGCATCTGAAACCCAGACCACAGGTTACAAGTCGGGTGTTCTCACCGGTGAGGCACTGGTTGCGTCCGTACCCTCAATAAGCAAAGTGGCAAACATCACCGCAGAGCAAGTGTCCAATGTTGGTAGTGACAACATGGATAATGAAATTTTGCTCAAGTTGGCTAAGCGCATCAATGTGTTGCTAAAGCGGGATGATGTATCGGGTGTCGTGATCACTCATGGTACTGACACATTAGAGGAAACTGCTTATTTCCTGAATCTGGTGGTCAAAAGTGATAAACCAGTGGTGGTAACAGGTGCCATGCGCCCGTCTACTGCGATCGGTGCTGATGGCCCAAGTAACCTTCTTCAGGCCGTCACTGTAGCTGCAGACTCAGAAGCCCGAGACCGAGGCGTAATGGTCGTGCTGAATGACCGTATAGGTGCTGCACGATTCATCAGCAAGACCGATGCTAATTCACTGGACACTTTCCAGTCTTTGGAGAACGGATACATCGGGCGCTTGGTCAACCAAAAACCGCAGTTTGACCAAAAAGTGACCCGTGATCATACACAAGCTACACCGTTTGACGTTTCAAAGCTGGATATGCTGCCTAAAGTTGACATTGTATATGGCTATCAGAACGATAACGGCTACATGGTAGACGCTGCGGTTTCTCACGAAGCCAAAGGTATCATCATTGCTGGTGTTGGCGCCGGTAGTGCTTCAAAATTCGTCATTCCTGCGCTTGATAAGGCAATCGCAAAGGGGGTAGTCGTTGTTCGCTCCTCTCGAACCGGTTCTGGCTATATTCCGATGGACGAGGCCTACCCAGGGCTGCTGGGTAACAACTTGAACCCACAGAAAGCTCGTATTCTTCTTATGCTAGCTCTTACGGTAACTAAAGATAGCTCTGAAATTCAGAAGATGTTTAACCGTTTTTGAGTTAAGTGAATATTTATGAGTGTGATTAGCTGTTGATGGTTGTTTAAATTTACCTCTCTGGCACTACTACTGTAGTGCCTTTTTTTGAGTGATGAATATATAAATCTATTGCTGGTCTTACTCGCTTTATGGCTCTGGGTATCCGTGGTTACGTCTGAAATGGCGACCCGACCGCAGATGGTAAAGAACGCATCTCGTTTTATCAGCCTGAGCCGGATGGCCCTGGAGCCATTTAGAGATGCAGGGCTGCCACCATTGCGCTTCAGGGCGGGCAGGGTAGTCCAAGTTATAGAGCCCCATCCCATCCCAACCCAATCCTTCCAGCCCGCGTCTGGGTGGCGACCTAGGCGGTCTTGCCTTCTTGGCTGTCGATTTCCATGGCTCTAACCAGCGTTGCGCCGGCATGAACTACGTTCCTCCGGGGCAATGCAAATCCTGACTCCATCCAGTCCACACCTATCCCAATGATTCCACGGATAACCCCATGGCGCAGTACATCGCTGCTTGGCGTTGATTGGGATAGGGCTTCGGACAACAGTTGGGCAAAGGACTGGCGCCAGAAGGTACAAACCTCCCGGGCTAGCTGGCTGATGCTCGCGGCATCTACCGCAAACAAGCGAGCCGTGACCGGGTCTTCAGCGATATCACCGTAGTAGGTGTCGAGCATGGCGATGACTTTCTTCGAAGGCTCCGTTTCTTGAAAAGAGGCCTGGTGCAGGCGTGAAATGATGCGCGCACTCGTGTCTTTGTGCATCGCGATGAACAGGTCTTCGCTATTCGTAAAATTCTCATAGAAATAGCGCTCTGTAAGGCCTGCAGCCTCACAGATAGCCTTAACGGTGGTGGCATGGAAGCCGCGTGTACCGTACAGGTCTTTGGACGCTGAAATCAGCTTGGAACGCCTTTCCAGGCGCCTCTCTTCGGACGAGCTGCCACGGTAGTTTCGAGGCGCTTTGCGTGAGCTTTCTGGGTCAGATTCTGCATTTTTCATCCGCGCAGGATAGGGCCCCGGGAAGGCTGTTTCAAGCGCTATGGGGGCTTGATCGGCATTTCGTTCGTCGATGATTAATTGACAATAAGCGTTGTCAGATTTAAGGTGTGGCCTCCTAGGTGGTCTCCACATCCCGGTGGAAATTGATGCCCGACCGCTTTAGGAACCGCTGCTCGACTGTGGAATCTGACAATGCGAACCGATAATTTTCTCCTGCTGATGAACTCCTCTAACGGGCTTTCGCTCAGGCGAGCGCCTTGGATGCGTTTGGCAGACTGTCTTAGCTGGCCAGGTAGAGAGCTGTCGGTTTGTGTTGTCCAGTTTCTGCAGGAGGGCAGCACCTCATGATGACCCGAGATACATTGCTCAACGGTGAGTACCTGAAAGCCCACGAGGCCCTTTTGCCTGCTGAGATTCTTTGGTCGATTGCCGACATCGAGAGTTCGATGAGTACCACGCTCAGCAACCGAGATGAATCAGCCCCTGTATGGCTTTTTGCATACGGGTCGTTGATGTGGAATCCCTTGGTTGAGTTTGAGGAGGTTCAGGCTGCGACTTTGGAGGGTTGGCAGCGTCAGTTCTCCATCAGGCTGACCTCGGGACGTGCGACTGTTGAGTCACCCGGTCGTATGCTTTCGCTCGGGCCTGGTGGGCGGACGGAAGGCATCGCTTTTCGGATATCCGACCAGAATCTAGAGCGTGAATTGAAAGTGGCGTGGGTGCGTGAAATGGTGGCGGGCTTCTACGCGCCTAAATGGATGCCGGTTCAACTCGAAAATGGAACCATAGCCAATGCCTTGGTTTTTGCTGGCTGTGCAGACCACCCGATGTATGAGGTTGATAGCAGCTCGCAAACAGTCGCGCAGGTTGTACTGAATGCCAAGGGTTATTTAGGTTCAAATGCGGACTACGTACATCAGCTCCAAGCGTCCTTGGCGGAGCTTGGTATTTCAGATTGTTATATCAATGAAGTGGCTTGTGCGCTTCATGCCAGGCGTCTTGATTCACAAAAGTAAAATTTAATCTGGGATAGCAAATGCGCTCATCCCAATTAAGCTTCTGTCTCGAAGCTACCTGACATTTACACACTTATACAGCGCTATCGAAGATGGCGTTGAGTGGTATCTATTACACAGAATTTTTGGAGTTTACCATGCGCCTTCTTGAGAAAGCCCTTACCTTTGATGATGTTCTGTTGGTGCCCGCATACTCAGAGGTACTTCCCAAGTCGGTGTCATTGGCGAGTCAATTTACTCGTAACATTCGATTGAACCTGCCTTTCGCCTCTGCTGCTATGGACACGGTTACCGAGTCGCGGCTGGCCATCGCCATTGCGCGTGAAGGCGGTATCGGGATCATTCACAAAAATCTCACGCCCCAGCAGCAGGCGGATCAAGTGGCGCTTGTGAAGCGATACGAGGCGGGCATCCTCCGAGACCCGGTCATCACTACGGCGACAGCGACTGTGGGTGAGGTCAAAGCACTTTCAGCCAAGCTGGGCATTTCAGGCTTCCCTGTGTGTGAAGCCGGGAAGGTTGTTGGCATCGTGACTGGCCGTGACTTGAGGTTTGAAACCCGCTGCGACCTGCCTGTAGGTGAAATTATGACGCCTCGTGAGCGCCTGATCACCGTCAAGGAAGGCACCGCTCCTGAGGAGGCTAAAGCCCTACTCACGAAGCACAAGCTCGAGCGTCTGCTGGTTGTTGGGGACGATCTCGAGCTTGCAGGCCTGATCACAGTAAAAGATATAAACAAGCAGACTGAGTTTCCTAATGCTGCTCGTGATGCTTCTGGCCGCTTGCGGGTTGGCGCGGCGGTTGGTGTCGGCGCCGGAACTGATGAGCGTGTGGAGTTGATGGTCAAGGCGGGGGTTGATGTGATCGTCGTGGACACTGCTCACGGTCATAGTAAAAGCGTCATCGACCGCGTGCGATGGATCAAACAGCACTACCCCCAAGTTGATGTAGTGGGAGGGAACATCGCCACCGGATCCGCAGCTCTAGCGCTTGTTGCTGCCGGCGCAGATGCCGTAAAGGTCGGTATTGGCCCAGGGTCAATCTGTACCACACGCATCGTGGCAGGTGTCGGCGTGCCTCAGATGACTGCCATCGATAACGTGGTAGAGGCGCTCAAGGGAACAGGTGTTCCTGTGATCGCTGATGGTGGGATCCGATTCAGCGGAGACATTCCTAAAGCCATCGCTGTAGGCGCATCGACGGTAATGATGGGGGGAGTTTTTGCAGGGACGGATGAAGCTCCTGGAGAAACCATTCTGTTCCAAGGCCGTAGCTACAAGAGCTACCGTGGCATGGGCAGTATCGCAGCAATGCAGCAAGTTCAAGGTAGTGCAGATCGTTATTTCCAGGAAAGTTCAGCTGAGAATCCGAATACTGACAAATTGGTACCTGAAGGTATTGAGGGCCGTGTCCCTTACAAAGGCTCAGCGCTTGGCATCATCTATCAAATGGCAGGTGGATTGCGGGCAGCTATGGGTTATTGTGGGTGCCCCACAATTTCGGAAATGCAAAAAACTGCATCGTTCGTTCAAATTAGCTCTGCGGGCATGAATGAATCCCATGTTCACGATGTTCAGATTACAGCTGAGGCGCCAAATTACCGAGCAGGCTAGAGTAAATCTTTTTTGCAGGCCTTAAAGGCATCAATAGAAGTTTGGGTTTATTGTGATTTTTGTTGTTTTGAAGTGTGTAAGGTCAATGGCTGTTTTGGTGGTAAAGTTGTTCTAGTGTTAGTATAATTACCTAGTTGCGCTGCCCAGCGTGACGACTCTCCTGGCCCAAGCTCTGCTTGGGTTTTTTTTGCCTAAATTGAGGTGAAAGTCTTTGGCGTGGGCGGTGCTTTGTTGGTTGGCGTCAGATTTTCTTGAACTGAGATAGGACTTGTGCCCTGAGCCAGGCATTCATCGCAATGCTTTCTGACCGCTGGTGCCAAGCCATCATGACCTTCAAGGTAGGTGTTGTCATCGGTAGTTTGAATGACGACAATTCAGCTGTATTGGATAGCAAGCGGCTTGGCAGGACTGATACGAGGTCGCTGGACTTGAGAAAGTCTAGGAGCGATGTGTAGTAATTGGCTGTTAATCTGATGCTTCGGCTTTTACCCATCTTCCGCAGGGTTTCATCGATAGGGCAAATGGACAGCTCATTCGATGAGGCAACGATGGCGTGCTCGAGATCGCAGAATTCATCTATTGAAATCTCCTTTTCACGCTGGAAGATTGGATGATTGCTTCGGGCAACACCGACATAGTGATCTTCGAATAACTGCTTTGAATGGAGCTCATTTGAATCATGCTGATGAGAGATCAATGCGAGGTCAACGTGACCGGATTCTAATGCGCTGATCAGATAGTGACTCCTCTCTGAAATCAGCGTTACTCCTAAGCCAGGCGCTTCTGCTTTGAGTGCGTGAAGCAGTTGGGGCACAATTGCCTTGAGAATGCAGTCACAGGTCGCAATCGCGATCGTCCCGTCAGTCGTTAGTGGGTCGAAAGACGGCGGCTCCAGCAGAGCCGCAATGTCCTTCACGATGTTTTTTACTGGGATCTTCAACGCCAGGGCGCGTTTTGTAGGGATCATTGTTCGATGCCCCCTTACGAACAGCGGATCCTTGAATGCCTCTCGTAACCTAACAAGCGCCGCGCTCATCGCTGGCTGCTTAACGCCAAGCCGGCATGCTGCTTTACTCACACTTTGCTCGTCAAGGAGAGTGTCGAGGCACTTAAGTAAGTTAAAGTCGAGTTCCAGAAGTTCTTTCATGAATAATCCGTAGCATGCCAATTGCTAGATATGTCCAGCGTTCTTCGGTGGTTCTTCGCTAAATCGCTTGCTCAAGTTGTGTAAGTTTCAAGTTGGCGTCAACCTGATCAAGCAGATCAGCATTAGTTGAAGCCCATTTATACAGTTCCATCAATGGCTGAACGAATTTTTGTCCGAGCTCTGTCAGTGAATACTCGACCACAGGTGGGATGATTTGATGCACCTTGCGGTGTATCAGACCTGCTGCTTGAAGCTCTTTTAGTGTTTGATTCAGCATCTTCTTAGAGATGCCAGGCATAACCCGCAGCAATTCATTAGTGCGGAAGCTCCTCATTCCCAGTGCGTAAATAACCATCGAAGTCCACTTGGGAGACAGCAGATTGTGAATTCGCCGAGGAGGGCAATCCTCGTAAACAATATATTCGCTAACGTCTGACATATGACCCTCTCAATTGGTGCGTATGCTGCATTAGTGAAATGCGCACCTTGCATTTGTCGAGAAAATTCAAGGGAATAGGTCTACTAGGTAACCAAAAGGTTACCAGGTTTCCGAAAAGTTCCTAATAGACATAATGTTCCTCGTTTAGGCACAGTGTAATGGATTTTTAAAAGCTTACCTAGGGGGCTTGGCTTATGAACTTGAAGGATGTGTTTCAACCATTGGAACTGGCCCGAGGGTCAGCGCTATCAAATAGAGTTGCTTTAGCCCCTCTGACTAATCAGCAAAGTAATGATGATGGAACGGCTTCGCATGATGATCTTCAGTGGTTCGAGATCATTGCCAGTAGCGGGTATGGCTTCGTCATGACTTGTGCTGCCAATGTCCAAGCTAATGGTAAAGCCTTTAGCGGGCAGCTTGGGATCTACTCTGATCGTCATTTGGAAGGTCTGACCAAGATCGCTTGTACCTTGAAGAAGCGCGGAGTGGTCTCGTCTGTCCAGTTGCATCACGGTGGCATGCGGGCCGCATTTGCAGATCCCGAGAATCGCGTTGGGCCGACCAAGAATCTGATGTACGAGTCTCGGGCTCTGTCCAACTCTGAAGTCAAAGAGCTCCGAGATGATTTCATCCGGGCGGCAAAGCGCGCTCAGATTGCCGGCTTTGATGGTGTTGAGGTACATGCAGCTTTTGGCTGGATCCTTACCCAATTCTTGTCCCCGGCCTTGAACCGTCGAGTGGATGAATACGGCGGCAGCTTCGAAAATCGCACCCGCTTGATCAGAGAAATCATCAGTGGGATCCGTGCTGAATGCCGGAGAGACTTCCAGATCGGCCTTAGACTCTCAATGGAGCGATATGGTCTGGAGCTTGCTGACATCGTCGAGCTGGCTCGATTGGTCATTGAGGAAGGGGAAGTCGACTATCTCGATCTTGCTCCTTGGGACGTAAATAAGATGGTGCAAGAAGGAGAGTTTTCCGGGCGCCGCATCATCGACCTTTTCACTGAGATTCCGCGTGGCAACGTCAAGTTTGTAGTGTCTGGAAAAGTCCTAGATGCTTCGGATCTTTATGATGCCCTGAATTCCGGATTTGACTTTGTCATGGTGGGCAAGGCAGCGATTCTGGAGCCGCGCTTTCCCAAAATGATCCAATTAGAAACCAACTACAAATCCCCCGACGTTCCTGTGACCACTTCCTTTCTCACGGAACAAGGGTTAAGTGATCGTTTTATCGATTACATGAAAAACTGGGATAATTTCGTTCGTTAATTTGGAGGCATTGCTCAATGCTGAGCTATTTGTTTTTAGGTGCCAATGATGTCGACGTTTCTGCAAAATTCTATGAGGCAATTCTGTTCCCGCTTGGTTACGAGCGAAAAGACTGGTCTGGCAAAGCAATTTTCACCATTCCAGGCACGCCAGATGAGTGGAATGGCCCTGGAGCCGTTTACATTGCCAAGCCCTATGATGGTCAGCCAGCAACCGCTGGTAACGGCACCATGGCAGCGTTCCGGACTCAAACCCGCAAGGAAGTCGACGTTTGCTTTACAGCGGGACTGATTGCTGGAGGGGACAACGACGGGGCGCCGGGCATTCGTGAGGAGTATAGCGATGACTTCTACGTTGCATACCTGCGCGATCCAGCTGGGAACAAGGTTGCGTTTTTCTGTAACTACGAGTGATCGAAAAGGGCAGGTGATTACCTGCCCTTTTTCTTTGCAGGTCAGGCTGGGGTTGGATATATGACCTCTGCCTTCCAGGCATCGATCGGCTGGCTGTGCAGCTCCCAGAAGTGCTCCGCTACATCTTGAGCTTCCTTACTGCCTGGATCGATGAAGGCAGCTACGGTGACAGTGGCCACGTGCACGCCAAGTGCGCGGGCGCTGTCGAACAGGCCAAGAGCAAGAGCGCGGATACCGGCTTTGCCGATGCTTAGCGACAGGTAGTCAGGGCTTGGTGCAAGACCGAAGCCTCCGCCCGTCAGCAGCAGGGAGCCACCGTGTCCAGACAATGCGGAGAGGGTGCTCTGAGCAGTGGTGAGCGCACCACCGATGTTGACGGCCAGGTCAGCGTTGAAAGTATTTGCAGGCTGATCCTGAACGTTCGAGGCGCGTAGAGTTGCTGCGTTGTAGTGCACCACATCCAGTCGGCCATGAGAGGCAGCCATTTGCTTGAACAGGTTCTGGATCGAAGCAGGATCGGTAGCATCTACCGTCTGCGCCACAGCCTTAATGCCCTTAGCGACGAGCTGGGCGGCAAGTGCCTCAGTCTTCTCTTTGGTGCGGGCAGCCAGGATCACTTGATAGCCCTCGCGACCAAATCGCTCTGCAGTAGCCAGGCCCATGCCAGGGCCGGCGCCGATGCTCAAAAACGTTTTCATAAGGAACCTCCGAGTGTTGATGCTCATAGGTTAATTCATGCGCTATGATTATATAATTGGCAGTATTGGCAGGTGTTAAATGCAAAATCAGCATGAGTTTCCTGGCAACGTTTCCATCGATGAGCTTGCGGCTTTCGTGGCAGTAGTCCAGTTTTCGAGCTTCAAGGGTGCCGGCAAAGCGCTCGGGAAAGACTCAACGGTGATCTCTCGGCGGGTGGGGCAATTGGAGACGCACCTGGGGGTTCGTCTGCTTGCCAGGAACACGCGAAACGTTGCTTTGACAGAGGTTGGTCAAACCTACTTTGTTCGTGTCTCGGAGCTGCTCCGAAGCCTCGACGACGCCACCAACGAAGCAAGAAATTTCACGTCGACCCCTCAAGGTTCGCTGAGAGTTTCGTTGCCTGTGACTTTTGGGAAGCAGTCTGTCGCTCCGTTACTGCCGGCCATCTTGAAGAAATACCCCAAGCTGAAGATCGATTCGTATTTCACCGATCGCTACGTCGACCTGGTAGGCGAAAGCATTGATGTGGCGTTACGTATCGGTAGCCTGGACGATAGTTCGCTGGTGGCCCGTAAGATTGCTTCCTACCGCAGCATCCTCGTTGCCTCACCCGATTACCTGGCTGAGCATGGAGAGCCCAGCTGTCCGGAGGATCTCTGCGATCATGCCTGCTTGGGCTTCTCAAATCACGCGAGCTGGCCTGATTGGATTCTTACCAATGATGTAGAACGCAGGGCGATTCGCCCTCAAGGGCCACTGGTGTCGGATAGCAGTGAGGTGCTCTCCATGGCTGCCGTCGCAGGCACAGGAATCATCCTTGGGCCGACCTGGTTATTCGCCAAGGAAATGCAATCGGGAGAGCTTGTACGTGTATTGCCCGAGTGGAGAAGCGCCGGTGATGGAGGGATCTATGCGATTCTGCCGCCAGGCCGGCTGGTTCCGGCAAAATCACGAGTCTTTGTGGACGAGTTGGTTGAGGCTTTGTCCTGCGACTGGTTGTGACTAAGGATCGGTTTGAGCGCTGTGTTTCCCTTGCCGGGCCAGTTCTCGCAGTTGGTTGAATACAGTGATGAAGCGAGAAACCTTTCTGAGTGACGAATGCATCGTGATCCAGTAGCTCTTCTTGAGCACAATCTCGTCCGGTAGGACGCGAAGGAGAGTGGATTGCTCTGCGATGAAGGTAGGCAGGATGGCGATGCCCAGATGGGACTCGGCTGCTTTCATCTGCCCCAGAATGCTGGTGCTGCGGTATTTGATATGACCTGGGGCGGTGTACTCCGCAGGCTTAGGAACGTTCTTGGCAAGCACCATCTCCGACACGTAATCGATGAAGTCATGCTCAGAAAGATCTGATTGAGAAATCACGGTAGGACGAGAGGATAGGTACTGGGATGAGGCATATAGGCCCAGTTCGTAATCTTGTAGCTTCGACGCGATGTACGGCCCTCGCTCAGGTCGGTCGATGGTAATCACGATGTCGGCTTCGTTACGTTGAAGTGGAATAACGCGGGGGAGGGCGAGAGTTTCCACTCGCAGTGCCGGGTAGTTCGCCATGATTTGCGCGATGTGCCCAGGCAGGATCTGTGTGCCATAAGCTTCATTGCAGCCAATTCGAACGAGCCCCGAGACGTCGGCATTCTCGTCCACGCTCGCGGTGATATGGCTGTAGGCGAGCTCCATGTCCTCCGCGCTCTCGAGTATTCGCTTGCCTCGTTCGGTCAGGGTGTAGCCGTCTTGTGTCCTGACCAGGAGCTGTCCTCCCAGTGTGTTTTCCAGTGCCCTGACTTTGCGGGCGACCG
Source organism: Pseudomonas sp. CGJS7 (assembly GCF_036961695.1). Lineage (NCBI taxonomy): Bacteria > Pseudomonadati > Pseudomonadota > Gammaproteobacteria > Pseudomonadales > Pseudomonadaceae > Pseudomonas > Pseudomonas sp. CGJS7. The sequence continues at coordinate 19,357 of NZ_JBAMDI010000024.1, forward strand.
TCGTGTGTTCAACCCCGAGGCGTCTGGCGGAGGCAGTGAGCTTGCCGGTTCTGGCAAGGTCGAGGAAGAAACGAAGGTCATCCCAGTTCAAGGTATCTCCTCGGAAGTTAGTGCCGGTAGGTGTCACTGTACCTCGGATCAGGATTTCCCTCACTGTGCATCAATGCACAGAAGGTGTGCGCCCGGCCTGTCTTCAAGGCTCTTTGCGGGGCTGATATACCTATTCCCGAACATTCAACGCCTCTGCTCTGCAGGGACTCCAATAATAAGAAGTCGGGAGGGTGTATGTCGTCCATCGGATTTATTGGGTTAGGAAACATGGGGCTTCCCATGGTGCTGAACCTCATCAAGGCCGGCCACTCGGTCAAAGGCTTTGACGTGAACACTTCAGTAATGGACGCGGTCACGGCTAAAGGCGGTCAAGCAGTATCCAGTGCTGTCGATGCTGCTGAGGGCAGCGAGATCGTCATCACCATGCTGCCTAACAGCAGTGTGATGGAAAGCGTCTACATGGGAGAAAGCGGGCTCATCGCTCAGGGCGTCAAAGGCAAGCTGTTCATCGACTGCTCGACGATCGATCCATCTACCTCGAGAAAGGTTGCCGCTGCATTAGAAGCACTGGATGGTGCCTTCCTGGATGCGCCAGTTTCAGGCGGAATCATGGGAGCTCAAGCAGGCACCCTGTGTTTCATGGTAGGGGGGCGAGAGGACGTTCTATCTAGAGCGAATCCCGTTTTCGAGTGTATGGGTAAAAAGATCATCCATGCTGGTGGGCCTGGCTCGGGGCAGCTTGCCAAGATCTGCAACAACCTGATGGCAGGCATCCTGATGGCAGGAACCGCTGAGGCCCTAGCTCTAGGCGCCAAAAACGGTCTTTCACCCAAAGTCCTCAGCGAGGTGATGGTCGGCAGCAGTGGAGGGAATTTCATGGTCGAGAAATGGAATCCCTGGCCTAACCTCATGCCCGGCGTGCCTGCTAGCAACAATTACCACGGCGGCTTTCACGTGAAGCTGATGCTCAAGGATTTGGGGTTGGCCATCGACTGTGCTCAGGACTCCAATGCTGCCGTGCCGCTGGGGGCCGCAGCCCGCAATCTCTTCGCACTCCATGGCAGTCTGGTGGAGGGGAATGAGCTCTTGGATATCTCAAGTATCCAGAAACTGTACTTCGCAAATATCGATAACTATAAGGGGTGATCAAATGCCGAAGGCCTACTGGATTGCGCATGTGGACGTTGTAGATGCTGAGCCTTACTCCGTGTACGCAAAGCTGGCGAGCGCATGTTTCGCTAAACACGGTGCAAATATCTTGGCACGGGGCGGCCCTTTCCAAGGGTTGGAAGGCAAGGTGCGGGCGCGCAACGTGGTGATCGAATTCGAATCGATGGATCACGCGCTGGCCTGCTACAACTCTCCGGAGTACCAGGAAGCAAAAGCTCATCGCGAGGGTAAGGCAGAAGCAGAGCTGCTGATCGTAGAAGGCGCTTAAATCGCGACTGCTGCATTTTCTGCACATTTGTTTTTCGTGGGGTGAAGCAAATGTGCAGCTTGTTTTGTGTTACTTGATCTGGCCACACATCGGGATGTGGCCTGGTCATGAGGCAACGATGCAGTTTAGGCACTTGAAGACCTTCATGGAGGTCGTCCGGCAGGGGGGATTCACCCAAGCCTCCAAAGTGCTCCAGCTGACTCAGTCGGCAGTGAGCAAACAGGTTTCTCAGCTTGAAAAAGATCTCGGATACGCGCTGCTTGAGCGCACGGTAGGCCGTGTCTTGCTGACGCCGGCAGGCCAGGTGGCATATCGGCGTGGTGAGCAGATGCTCATGATCCGCGCAGGCCTGCAATCTGACTTGGATGAGTTGGAGGGGCAGTGCAAAGGTGAACTCCACCTTGGCCTTCCTCAGGCAGGTTGCGATGCGCTTTTTGGCAAGCTCCTCGCGGAGTACCGGCTCAGGTATCCCCGCGTAGCTGTTCGCCTGCTCGAAGGTACTAGCCGAGGTCTGAGTGATGTACTTCAAGCGGGGCAGATAGAGATTGGTGTCGGCTCCTCTTCGGCCAAGGCTTCATTCGATAGTCAGCCATTCTGTGATGAGCCTGTCGAGGTTCTCCTGTGTGATTCTGATTCCCTCGCATCCGCAACGACGCTAAGCCTCACTCAGCTTTCAGACCATCCGTTTCTTCTTCATCAACCGGGCTTGTGTCTGAACGATCGGATTCTGCAGGCGTGCGTCCAGGAAGGTTTTGCGCCTCATGTTGGTTGCAGCAGCGCCCAGCTTGATTTTCTGATTTCGCTTGCAGCCTCAGGGCAGGGGGTTCTTTTCCTCCCAAGGATTGTGGCGCACGCAGTGCACAGACTTGGGACTGTCAGGGTGGCACTTCTCTCCTCTCCCGAGCTTCGGTGGCAACTCTCCTTCATGTGGCGAAAAAGCGCTTTCTTGACGACTCCCGCACGAGCCTGGTTGGCATTGGCTAGCGAATTCTCCTCAGCTCTAAGGTAGGCCCTTAGGGCTGGATAAGGGGGGGAAGCCTTAATTTGACATTAAACATTGTCAGATAGTACCTTTCCCACCGGCCTTTAGGAGAAGTGATTGAGCCAGTTGGGAGGATGCAGCGCGGAGGAACGCCGGCTAGAGCGTCGTAGGAGGTTGCTCACAGCATCCGTCTCTGTCTTTGCAAGATCGGGCTTTCGTGGCGCGACTGTGGAGGCAGTCTGCACTGAAGCTGGCCTTACTGAGCGGTGCTTCTTTGAGAGCTTTCAGGACAGCGAGGCGCTCTTGCTCGCGCTCCACCGCGAGACAAGCAAGCGGATCATCGACGCGATTCTGGAGGTGAAGGCCGATTTGGTGGTGGGGGCTCAACAAGAAGTACAAGAGATGCTCCGCCGCTTCTTTGATTTCTTCTTCACCCATCCCACCGAAGCGCGGCTTTTCGTGGCAGAGGCTGTCTACATCGGTGCTGATGCCCATGCAGTCTGCAAAAAGTGGCGCTCGACGTTGGGAGGCATCCTGGCCGAGACCATCAACCCTGATGGCTATTGTCCAGGAGGGATGCTGCCAGCGGCGGTTGCTCGTGCACTTTCGAGTATTGCCATCGACTGGATGGAAGATGGCTTTGCACGCCCTTGTCATGAAGTCGTCAGTGCTGGTATGGCCATGGTCACTACGTTGAAGCCTGGCCGTGGCTACTGAGGTTACTGGGTGCTCCGCATCCTAGAATTGAGTGAGTAAGTAATGACTAAGCATCGGGTACTGGGGATCTCTGGTAGCTTGAGATCCCAGTCGACCAACAGCCTTTTTCTGAGGGCTATGGCTTGGGCCTGCCCAGATACCGTGTCCTTCAAGATCTATTCTGATCTAGGAAGAATTCCGATCTTCAACCCTGACGATGAAGCCGAACCTGGTCACGTGGTGACCGAATGGCGAGAGATGCTTCTGGGGGCCGACATGATTCTCTTGGCGAGCCCCGAGTACGTCCATGGTGTGCCAGGTGCGATCAAGAACGCATTCGACTGGATTGCCGGTAGCGGGGAGCTAATGGGCAAGCTACTAGCTTTTCCGAACATTTCTCCCCGGGCCACTATTGCTCATGCTCAGTTGGCCGAAACGCTTCACATCCTGGGCACTCGAGAGGTGGAGGAGTGCAGCCCCAAAGCGACTTTGGATGAGCCTATGATCCTGCCTGACCAGGACGTTGAAGGTGTCCTGAGTCATCCTCTGACTGGCCCGAGGATCGAGGCGCTTTGGCAGAATATCGAGAAGCGTCTGGATTCGGAAAGGGGCGGTCAGGAAGAGCCACCAAGCCTCACTCGGTACCTGTGGTAGCTTCTGTGCCTGCTGTCCAACCCTGTATTGGTGCGCTTGGCGAGACCAGGAGTTTTCGTGCCAGCTCCAGCCATGCTTTGGCGGCAAACGAAAGCTGGCCTTGTCGGCGCCAGGCGAGGGAAATCTTCCAGGTAAGCGAAGGTGACTGGATTTCTGCGACGGTGAAGCTGCCTGCGTCGAGTGTCTCGCAGAAGACTTTGGGGAGCAGGGTGACGCCCACCCCGAGACTCACCAGCGAAGCCATAAAATCCCATTGACCGCTGCGTCCGCTGACCTTGGGAGTGAAACCTGCTTCACCACAGGCATTGGTCACGAGGTCGTTGAGTGCGAAGGAGTCCCCGTAGAGGATGAACTCACTCTCTGACAGTTCTTTGAGATCCACTGCTGTTCGGCCTTGCCAGGGTGAGTTCTTGGGCGCAAGGAGGCAAAGAGGAGATTCAAACAGCGGAAGCGAATCGAATTCAGACCACAGGTCACTCGCACCTGAGAAATCCAGCAGCGTACCGAGCTCCAGCACACCATCCCGGAGGTATCCGAGGGTGGCATTGCTGCCGATTTCAAAAAGCTTGAGCTCGATCTTGGGGAAGGCTGAGTGATAAGCGCCGAACACCGGGGCCAGGATGGAGTGAGTCGACGGTGAAAGCCCCATCCGCAAAACGCCCCGTTCGACCTTCTGAAGGTCATTCACCTCAAGCTTCATGCGGTCGTGCAACGCCATCATTTCCTTTGCGCGTTGGTACACGATCTCACCGGCGTCAGTGACGGTGAAGCGCTTGCCCTCGCGTGCCAGGAGGGGGACGCCAAAGTTCTGCTCCAGCACCTGAACCATTTTGCTTACCGTGGGCTGGGTGAGGTGCAGGTGGGCTGCGGCCTTGGTGAAGCTTTTTTGATTCACCACCTCCACGTAGTAACGCAGAGCACGGATATCCATTGATCATTCCTGTATTGCATGATTTTCATAATTTTAATTCATTTTTTCTTTGCATGCCTAATCGGTAGCATTCACTTAACCAATTCAGCTACTCCCCAGGTATAAAACGATGTCTTCTGTATCTCGCTTGATCGACCCTAACCCTGCAAGACGGTGGGTTAGAGCTGTCGCCCAGGTGCTGCTTTTGAGTGTGATTTGGTTTGCTGCAGATCGTGGTGCAAAGGTGCTCGGACTTCCCATTTCGGGTGGCATCTTTGGCTTGGGGATTCTGGTTGTGCTGTTAATGACAGGCGTCATCAAGCCAACCTGGGTGGAAGGTGGGGCAGAACTGATTCTTGCCAACATGCTTCTCTACTTCATCCCCTTGGTGGTGTCGGTGGTTCAGTACACGGATCTCTTCGAGACCGAGGGCTTGAAGCTCATGGTAGCCATCGGCGTCGGATTTCTGTCCGTTCTAGTAGTCACCGCTTTTGTCGTGGAGTGGGCTTGTCAGCTGATCCGGAAGCGTCATTACAGCAATCTCATTGAAGCTCGAAGGACTCGCGCGCTTGTGGCAGGGCAGAAATGATCATGAAAGACTCAATGCTTTCTCTGCTTTTCCTGTTCGTCACGATTGCTGTGTTCTACGGGAACCAGGCCGTCTACAAGAAGCATCAGCGCATTTGGTTGATTCCGGCAATCCCGACGTCGATCCTGCTGATCGCTCTGGTACAGGCAACGTCATCCAGCTATCCGCTCTACTTTAAGGATACCCAGTGGTTGGTTTGGCTTCTGGGCCCGGCAACAGTAGCGTTCGCTTTACCGATTTATCAGAACCGTCGGATCGTCCGGAAATACTGGATGGCCTTGGTAGCAGGTAGCTTGGTCAGTATCGCGGTGTCGGTAGTGGTAACGCTGCTAGCTGCCCAGGCGCTGAGCTTGGATGAGGAGATCACGCGCAGCCTCCTTTCCCGATCGGTATCTACGCCTTTTGCCTTGGAAGCGACCGCCAAACTTGGAGGTACCGCACAGCTGACTGGCGTCTTCGTGGTCATCACCGGCTTGTTCGGGATTGTCCTCGGCGAGGTGATTCTGACCTTGATACCGCTGCGCAGTCGACTTGCGAAAGGGGCCCCACTTGGCACCGCAGCGCACGGCTTTGGTTTGAGCATTGCTCGAAGTCTGGGCCACGAGGAGGGAGCGGTAGCGAGTCTCACGATGATTTTCAGTGGTGTTTTGATGGTGGTGCTATCACCCATGATTGCGAATATGGTGGCGTAGTCAAACGCATCTAGACCGGGCAGTCTGGCACCGTGTCCTTTCCCTGCGCAAAAATGGGGGCGGGCAGGTGTCAGTTTTAGTCTATGAAGATTGGCAGTGACAGGCAGGCCAAGCTGGCGTGTGGGGGTTAGGTTAGATCAGGACTTGGATTTAGTGCACGAAGCGCAAAATCCAGTGTTTTTTGAGCTAACAAGAGAAGGTAGAACAATGCCCAACGCAAGCAAACCCATTGGCCTGGGAATCCCGACTCCAACACCGGAGGACATCCTGGCTATCTCAGCAAACCTCGGTCTGAAGATCAGTCCGGAAGACGCTGTTGCATACGCTGAGGTGGTTGGTACAAGCCTTCACAACTACAACATCGTCGATGGGTTGCTGGCTGATCATGTCGCCCCTTCAAAGATCCAACGCGAATTCATGATCCCCTCTGTAGGCGAGAACAGGAACAACGCCTGGTATGTTCGCTCGAACGTTCAAGAGTGCAAAACCGGTAAGCTCGCGGGGCGCACCATCGCAGTAAAGGACAGCATCCCTGTCGCCGGTTTGCCGATGCTCGCTGGCTCCAACATCTTCGATGGTTATGTGCCTGACTTCGATGCCGAAGTGGTGAAACGGATCCTCGCGGCTGGCGGCACCATCACCGGCAAAGCACATTGCGAGTACCTGTGCTTCTCCGGTAGCAGCCATACCAGTGTTGGTGGCCGGATCGGCAACCCTTGGGATCAATCCCGCTCTGCCGGTGGTTCTTCTTCTGGCTCGGCTGCGCTGGTTGCTTCCGGTGAAGTTGACATGGCCTTGGGGGCCGACCAGGCAGGTTCGATCCGCATGCCTGCTTCCTTCAGCGGTATTGTGGGACTGAAGCCGACTTTCGGTCTCGTGCCGTACACCGGCATCCCTTCGCTCGATGCATCTTTCGACCATGTTGGCCCGATGACCGCCAACGTTGCCGACTGCGCACTCATGATGAGCGTGCTGGCTGGCCCAGACGGTGTTGATGCTCGGCAGCAGGGCGTTGAGGCGTCTGACTATGAAGCTGCTCTTGGTCAGGGTGTGAAAGGCCTGCGAATCGGTATCCTCAAGGAAGCCTTCGAAGTGCCAGGTAGTGACCCTCGTGTTGGCGCCCGGGTGCGTGAGGCGGCTGGCATTCTGGAGAAGCTGGGTGCAACGGTAGTGGATGTCTCTGTTCCGATGCATCGTCATGGCCTGGATATCTGGACGACCGTAGGCTGGACTGGCATGACTGAAACCGCCATCAAGACCAATGGCTTCGGGATCATGCGCAATGATCACTATCCGGTTCACCTGATGAAGTGGGTGCACGAGCAAGGCGCTGGCATCCATCTCGCCCCGCCAAGCATCAAGTTGTTCTTCCTGATCTCCGAATACGCCCGTAAGCACATTGGTTGCGTGGGCTACGGTAACGGGATCAACGCAGCGCGTATCCTCCGTGGCCAGTATGACAACCTGCTGAACAAGGTTGATCTGCTGCTCATGCCGACCACGCCAATGACCGCGCTGACTCTTCCTGATGCCGCGACGACTGTCGAGCAAGAGCTCAAGACTTCCCACCCGATGGCTTTGAACACGGCCCCGTTCGACATGACCCATCACCCGGCGATCAGCTTGCCCTGCGGTGGCGTTGAAGGTTTGCCAGTGGGACTGATGCTGGTCGGTCGTCACTACGATGAATCGACTATTTTCCGCGCGGCTCAGGCCTTCGAGAGCACCGGCGAAGGCAAGTTTCGCTAAGTAAGAAGTTGTACCCCTAATAAAAACATACGTATGCGGCGGCAGCTAATTAGCTGTCGTCGCGCTTCCCTGCCCGCAATAAAACAGCTGCCTGCCCGGGCAGCACTACAAAAGTGTGAGGGTGGTTTATGAGCAAGCTCAAAGAGTGGTTCCAAGGGCCTCAGGATATTACCGAGGCTGAAGCGGTTGAAGACTATGCGGTTGGTCGAGTACCAGCACGTTATCGGTGGCCTATCCCGGCCATCATCTTGGTGTTGCTGGGTAACTCAACAGCCATGTTCTGGTTCAGCCTTGGCGCCGACATGGGCTATGAGGTGGGTTGGCCAAACATGATCTGGCCGTTGCTTTACATGACGGTCATCGCCACGGTCATCGGCTCCTGCATCATGAAGCTTGCAAGCAAGGAAGGCTTGTCGATGAACCTTATGACCCGAGGATTGGGTTTCGGGTACATGGGGTCGGCCTTCACCTCCCTCATCTACGCGGTCAACTTCATTTTCTACTTCCTGTTCGAGGGCACCATCGTCTCCCACGGCATCGCTCATTACGCGGGCATTGAGGTCGCGTCGCCGGCGGGTATAGGTATCTTCGCGGCTATTGGCATTGTCACCATCTGGTTTGTGTGGAAGGGCATGTCTTCCATGCAGTTCCTGCAGACCTGGGGTGTGCCGATTTTCATCGTGCTGTTTGGTTTCTGCCTTTACCAGCTCACCCACAACTACGATGTCGTAATGCCAAATGACTGGAAGCCGAAGGGGGAGGTGAATTCCGCTGCCTTCTGGGCTGTCATGAACATGGCCAACGGTCAGATCGTGTTCCAGGGGCTGCTGGCCACTGACTACGGGCGTTTTGCCAAGCCAGGTATCACGCACAAGGGCACCTCGGTCATCATGCTTGGCATGCTACTCCCGATCGTGTTCGTAATGCTCTGTGGGGCCTTCCTGGCATACACCTTGATCCCAACCCTGGAGTCAGGTGATGCCTTCTCGCTGGCCAAAGATCCAGGCTTTGTCTTCCCGGCAGTCATGGCGTTGACGGGCGTTATCTTCACCATCATCACCCAGGTTCGTATTAACGTGCTGAACCTGTATTCGGGCTCGATCGCCCTTTCCAATACCATGGACATGACCTTCAACTTCCGACCTGGTCGGCAGTGGTGGATGCTGCTGGTATTGGTGCTTGGCGTCGTGTTCTACGTGTGCAACATCCTGCAGTACACCGGCACCTTCCTCGCCATTACCGGCATCCTGACCAACACCTGGGTGTTCATCATCCTGGCTGACTACTACATCTGCCGGAAGGTCATGAAGCTTGCCCCTGACGACTTCATTGAGTTCCGCAAAGAGTACCTGTGCAAGTGGAACCCTTGTGGCGTGTTCAGCCTCCTGATCGCAGTGGCGATTGGTGCTGCCGGGGTACTGGGTGCTTACCCGATGTACTACGCATCCTTCATCGCGATGATCGTAGGGCCGATCCTGCACGTGATCGCTACCAAGATAACAGAAGGGCGGTACTACTTCTCTGAGTTTCCCCAGGACGTGGAGACCAGCTGGAAACCCCACGATACCTACCAGGGGCCGAAGCCTGCGGTTGAGTTGAGCTGAGTCGTTGTGAACAACGAAACGGGCGCCGATTGGCGCCCGTTTCGTTTTGGGATTGGTTAACTTCCTGTGCTCAGTAGCGATGCGGCTGATGCGGGATGATCAGCAGAACCTGCGGGTGAATACGACTACACAAATCAAAGTGTGCATCGCTTGCTAAGGGAGCACGTAACAGCGACCATGTGATGTCACCTGGCCACCCCTTAGAATGCTGCTTAGCTGACCTCTAACTTGGAGCGCCAGTCGATAGCAGTGAAAAAAAAGCAGGGTTGTATATTGAAAAGTCCAATCAGGAAGAAGAATGGATATTGAAAGCTACAAGCTAGCGGTGCTTGCTCTTCAGCAAAATATAGCGAAGCTACACCTTGACAGACAAAAGTCTTTGCTCAAATCAGCTGAGGCGGAGCAAGAGTATGCTCAAGTCCTTCGGGTGGCTGCTCGTTCACCTGACGGAGGCCTAAAGGCGAGCGAACGGATTGAGGAGCTGTCCGACGTTATTACGAAAATTCAATATAAAGTGGTGCAGTTAGATAAAAAAATCCATGAAGAAACAGGTCGGCTGCATGAAGCTCAACACGAGCTCAATTTGTCGTTGAAACAAGAGCGCCTTCAGGAACTTGAGCAGGAAAGAAATGCCCTGGCAGTTCAAGATAGAGTAGCGCGTCTAGAGCAGGCCAAGCTTAATAAGCTAGAGCAGGCGCGCCTCGACTTCAAACTAGAAGAGCTTGAAGATAAGAAGAGGATTTACAATCAGTTACCGAACAAGGGTAAGTTTCATATTATTACTGGGATTAATGGCTTAGGGAAATCTCGCTATCTTAGATTTCTTGCAGATAACTCGTTTGTTCAAGATTATTGCCAGAGGATTATATGCTTATCTGGAACGATGTATGACAGATTCCCTAAGAAAAGTGAAACCTCAGAATATTCATGTGAGTATCTGTACTTTGGAAATCGTGTAAATAACAATTTTTTGTCAGAGAAGGCGCCTTTCCGAATACTCTCAAGTTTTATATTGGGTGAGGGTTGCAATGGGCTTGCAGGTGACATGGCTGGTAAAATTCTTGAGGAGCTTGGATTTAGTAGGCAAGTCAGGCTAGTCTTTTCTCCAGGGCAGTCAATAAGCCAGTCTGATTCGATCTATAAGAATAAAAAAACTATAGGTATCACTCTAGAGTTTGATAATACTCTGCAGCAAACATTCAAGGCAGAGGAGTTGTTGGCGGCTTTGGATGGTCGTGAAATCCAACTGATTGATATGCAATTTGAAAAAGAAAATAGGCGATTAGGGCTCTCTGATTTGAGCTCTGGTGAGCGACTCTATCTTCTCAGTACAATGGCTCTATGCTTCTGTGTGGTTGAGCGCACGCTGGTGCTATTTGATGAACCTGAAAACTCTTTGCATCCTCAGTGGCAGGCAAAGATTATTAAAGATATGGTGAGTATCATCAGGAACAAGGCTGATGAGTGCACTGTAGTGATTGCCACCCATTCCCCGCTTATTGTTTCAAGCGCCCCGAATGATATCAGCTATATACGTGATCTTCCGTCAACTGAGCCTTGGCTGAGGTCTGAGCTTTATGGTCGTAATGCTGACACCATTCTCTCGGAGCAATTCGGGCTTACTTCACCACGCTCGCTTACTGTGGCATCACTCATTCAAGACTGTCTCACGGCACTGACAGATGTTCATAGTGAGCCTAGAAAGTTTTTGGCGGCTGCAGATAATCTGTTGAGTCATAATATACAGCTGGATGAGAATGATCCACTTCATGACACGATAAAGCGCATCAATTCTTTGAGGGAGAAGTATGCATGAGTTTCGGCCCCTCAAGACTTCAGCCTCTGCATGACGATATCCTAAAGAAGTACCCGGGAGAAATTGCACGTTTTGATGCAGGAGAATTAGAATGGAAAAGCACAGCCTTTGATGAGCTTAAGAAGGCTCTGCGTCTTTCGCTCAGGGCGCAGCAGGATGGTCGGTGCATATATTGTAGGCGCAAAATAACGATTGAGAGAAGGAATGCGGCAGAAGATATTGAGCACTTTCTAGATAAATCTAAGCCTAAGTATAAGAAGTGGGCGTTTTCTGCTGTGAATCTGGCGCTGGCCTGTCATCCATGTAATATTCAGAAGACAACAAGGGATATGGGGGATGCAGCAGTTTCGAGCGCATCAACGTTGACTGGTAACTCGGGAGAGTATTCATGGATACATCCTTACTTCGATGATTATTTTGATAATATTGAAATAGTGGATGCATGGATTTATCTTGTCAAGGCGGAGGCGCCAAGGCCAGAGCGCGCAAGGAAGATGATCAAGGATTGTTTGCTTGATCAAATAACAAATATTGAGGCTGGTAAGGTGGCGCTGTTTGATCGGATCGTTAGAATTCAAAATTTAGCAGTGCGATGCTTTGAGAAAGATAACTTCGTGCGAGGGAAGAAGCTTATGGGTTATGCGGGAGACTATGCAAAAAACGGTTGGAAGTTTATCTAGGCTTCGTTATTGATGCCTTAAGTGCCTCCTGAGTTAAGGAGTCCATATAGTGAAGGCTGCCCGGGATTGCTCCGGACAGCCTTGCGCTTTTACTTCAGCGTGATAGTGGTGTTAACACCGTCATTCACGGTCTTGTCGTCGAACCAGCGGCTGGTGACGGTTTTGGTCTGGGTGTAGAACTGCACAACTTGCTTGCCGTATGGGCCCAGGTCACCAAGCTTGGAGCCGCGCGAGCCGGTGAAGCTGAACGCAGGAACCGGTACCGGGATTGGGATGTTGATGCCAACCTGGCCGACATCGATCTCGCTCTGGAACTTGCGAGCAGCGGCGCCGCTTTGGGTGAACAGGCCTACACCGTTACCAAACGGGTTGGCGTTCACCAGCTCGATGGCGTCGTCCAAGGTCTCAGCTTCCAGTACCACGAGCACCGGGCCAAAGATTTCCTGGGTGTAGACGTCCATCTCGGTGGTCACACCCGAGAACAGGGTAGGGCCGATGAAGTTGCCGTCTTCGTAGCCAGGAACCTTGATGTCACGACCATCCAGCTCCAGTTTGGCGCCTTGGCGAACACCACTCTCGATCAGATCCAGGATGCGCTGCTTGGCACGCTTCGAAATTACTGGGCCGATGTCGGTGCCAGGCTCGGAGCCGGCGTTCACTTTAAGCTTCAGAGCCAGTTCTTTGATGTCCGGCAGCCAGTTGCGCGCCTCGCCTACCAGTACGATGACCGAGGTGGCCATGCAACGTTGGCCGGCAGCACCGAAACCAGCACCCACCAGGGCGTTCAGAGTGTGCTCACGGTTTGCATCAGGCAGTACCACCGCGTGGTTTTTAGCGCCCATCATCGACTGAACGCGTTTGCCGTGCTGGCTGCCCAGGTTGTAGACATGGGTACCGACGTGGGTCGAACCTACGAACGAGATGGCTTTGACGTCAGGGTTGGTGCACAGGGCGTCAACGACTTCTTTACCGCCGTGCACGACGTTCAGTACACCTGGAGGAATACCGGCTTCGAGGCCCAGTTCTACCAGCATCAAGGTCGACAGCGGATCCTGCTCCGAAGGCTTCAGAACGAAGGTGTTGCCGGTGACGATAGCCATCGGGAACATCCACAGTGGGATCATGGCCGGGAAGTTGAACGGGGTGATGCCGGCGCATACACCGATCGGTTGGCGCAGGGTATAGGTGTCAACGCCACCGGCAACGTTCTCGGCGAACTCGCCCATTTGCAGGGTGCTGATCGAGCAGGCGTGTTCCACCACTTCCAGGCCACGGAAGATGTCGCCTTCGGCGTCGGCCAGGGTTTTGCCCTGTTCAGCGCTCAGGACAGCCGCAATGCGCTTCGAATTCTCGCGGATCAGGGCCTGAAGCTTGAGCATAATGCGCATGCGGGCGCCCAGTGGCGTTTTCTTCCAGCTGTGGAAGGCGCGCTCGGCAGAGTCGATCGCGGCCTTCACTTCTTCCTGGGTGGCCAGGGGGACTTTCGCCAGCACTTCTTGCGAGGCAGGGTTAACCACGTCGAGCCACTCGGTGGTTTTGGAATCGACCCACTCACCGTTGATCAGCAACTTGACCTGAGCCACTGTGGTGTCGTTCTTGTTCAGTGAAGCATTCATGAGTGTCTCCTTGGGTTACAGGCTTGAAATCGAAGCTTTTACTTGGAGGTTTCAACGGCATCGAGGTCGACGTTCTTGGTCTCTTTCAGAGCCATGAGGCCGATCACGAGGCTGATGCCCGTTACAAGCACGGGGTACCAGAGGCCGTAGTAGATATCGCCGGTGTACACCACCAAAGCGAAGGAAATGGTCGGCAGCAGACCACCAAACCATCCGTTACCGATGTGATAGGGCAGGGACATCGAGGTGTAACGGATACGGGTTGGGAACAGCTCGACCATTGTTGCTGCCAGTGGGCCGTAGGTCATACAGGCAATGAGGATCAAGGCAACTATGATGGCGACCACCATCGGCTTGTTCACTTGAGCTGGGTCAGCGGCTGCTGGGTAGCCTGCTTCGATTGTTACCTTCTTGATGAGCTCTGCATCGAAGCCGTTCAGTACAGTGCTACCGACAGCGATCTTGATGTCGCTCCCAGCAGGGCCCGCGACGGACTCGTATGGGATGCCCATCTTGGCCAGGTAGGTTTTGGTCTTGTCGCAGGCGCTATCAAATTTGGCTTTGCCGACAGGATCGAACTGGAAGTTGCACGATGCAGGGTCGGCGGTGACCGTTACAGGTGCACTCGAACTAGCCTGCGAGATCTGTGGGTTCCCGTAGTAGCTCAGAGCTTTGAACAGTGGGAAGTACAGCAGGGTAGCGAGCAGCAGGCCTGCCATTAGAATTGGCTTGCGGCCAATTCGGTCGGAGAGCGAACCGAAGATGACGAAGAAGGGCGCACCAATCACGACACTGATGATCAGCAGTGTGTTGGACTGTGCCGGATCCATCTTCAAGAACTGCGTCATGAAGAACAGTACGTAGAACTGCGAGGTGTAGAAGGTGACTGCTTGACCGGCGTTAATACCGAAAAGGGCAGTCAGTACGACCTTCAAGTTTTCCCAAGAACCGAACGAGTCACGGATTGGCGAGCTGCTGGTCGTGCCTTCTTCCTTCATCTTCTTGAAGGAGGGCGACTCGTGCATGCTCATGCGGATCCAGGCCGAGATGCCAACCATGATCAGAGAAAGGAGGAACGGAATACGCCAACCCCACTCTTCGAACTGATCGCCAGTGATTTTGCGGCAGATTAGGATGACGAGGAGAGAGAGCAGCAGGCCAAAGGTTGCAGTGGACTGAATCCATCCAGTGAACATGCCACGCTTGTTTCTAGGCGCATGTTCTGCCACGTAAGTCGCCGCACCACCGTACTCACCGCCGAGAGCCAAGCCCTGGAGCATACGCAGTACGACGAGAATGATCGGAGCGGCGATACCCCACGACGCGTAGGTCGGCAGAATACCAACCAGAAAGGTCGATAGGCCCATCAGGACGATGGTTGCCATGAACGTGTATTTCCTGCCGATCATGTCGCCCAACCGACCGAATACAAGCGCGCCAAACGGCCTCACCAGGAAGCCGGCAGCAAAGGTCATCAGCGCAAAGATGAAGGCCGTGGTGTCGTTAACGCCGGAAAAGAAGTGCTTACCGATGATGGCGGCCATGGCGCCATACAGGAAGAAATCGTACCACTCGAAAATCGTTCCAAGAGAAGAGGCAAAAATTACCTTCTTGTCTTGCCGTCCTATTTCGTCAGAGCCAACGGTGCGCTCTTGGGCTATCTCATTCATTTGCAGTTCCTCGGCCCAGTGGGCTCGTTTTGTTTTTGTTCTAGACTGCCGGCCATTCGAGTGGCCGCCATCGTGACCTTGCAGAAAGCAGGTGGTGACCTTGCAGAAAGCAGGTGCCCCGATAACTCGGTAATGCTCGATGGTTCGTATTGCGGACAGCGTGGGGCTAGGTCTCCAAGTACCAGTGGTAGTGGAACCGAGTCTATGAGTGCCCCTGCGAGTGGCACAGAGCAGAATCTGCTCAATGGATGTGCAAAAAATAGGGAATGCACCACTGGTCACCCCTTACCTGCTGCACAGCCGTTTAAGCTGATGATGGAAAGGTGGGCGATAGGCATTTGTGCAAATCTTGCAGGTCTGTAGTGCAAGAAACCTGGCTTGTTGCACGTGGTGCAAGGTGCGACCTTTGGTGCAGTGCAATCACTGGAGGTGAGTCATGGTTGATGTAGTGCGATTCGAAAGCTTTGGCGATGCTGATCAACTTCACCTGGAGAGCGTCCAGGTCGGTGAGCCTGCTGAAGGACAGGTGCGTCTCAAGCAGCACGCAGTAGGTGTAAACCCGCTGGATATCAGTCAGCGCCGTGGTGAAGTGAAGATCCCGCTTCCCTCGGGTATTGGCCTTGAGGGCGCCGGTGTCGTCGAGGCCGTGGGCCCCAACGTGACAAACGTGAAAGTGGGTGATCGAGTTGCATATGCCACCGGCCCGATTGGTAGCTATGCAGCCACTAGGCTCTTCCCCGCAGAGCGCCTGGTAAAGTTGCCGGACAATGTGAGCTTTGAAGAAGCAGCTGCTGTTCTGTTCAAAGGCATCACGGCTCAATACCTGATCAAAACCACCTACCCGGTCACCAAGGGCACGAACATTCTCCTCTATGGTGCTGCAGGAGGCGTTGGTCAACTGCTGGCATCTTGGGCGAAGCACTTGGGTGCGAACGTCATCGGTGTCGTCTCGAAAGAAGCGAGCATCGAGCGAGCGCGTGCTGCAGGCTGTGATCACGTTTTCGTCTTCGACAGCGCTACTTTGGCAGCCAATGTCCAAGAAGCCACGGGTGGTAAGAAGGCAGATGTTGTATACGACGGTGTCGGTAAGCCAACCTTCGAGACTTCATTGGATTGCTTGAGAGTGCGCGGCCTTATGGTTTCCTACGGCATCACGAGTGGGGTGCCCGATCCGGTAGCGGTAGGAACACTGAACGCCAAAGGCTCGCTTTACCTCACTCGGCCTGGCTTGGCTGCACATGTTGCTACGGCTGAGGCTTACCAAGAGCGTGCGGCTGACGTCTTGGATGCCCTTGCCAAAGGCATCATCAAGGCCCAAGTCTCTAAAACGTATCCGCTGAAAGAGGCCGGGAAGGCTCAGCAGGACATCGAGCATGGCCATTCCAAGGGTTCGATTGTATTGATCCCTTAATCAGCACATTTGTATTGTTGAGGTTGTAGATGGATCCGTTCGATAGCCGTAAAGCCGATGAACTCTCAGCGATCCTTGCGCTTGCTGACCATCAAACGTTTTCAGCAGCGGCGAAGGTTCTCGAACGGCATCCATCCGTTCTGTCCAAGCGGATCTCCGCGTTGGAAATGAGGTTGGGCGTTCGGTTGGTTGAGAGGACTACCCGCGCTGTTCGATTCACCGACGTCGGTGCTCGATTCGTCGAGAATATCCGTGCCGCTGCGAGGCTGATCGGCGAGGCTCAGTCTGAAGCGTTACAGGACTCTTCCGAGATCCAGGGAACGCTAAGGCTGTCGCTGCCATCTGCCATGGGGCGGATGTGGCTGAGCCCATTGATCGCTGAGTTCGCCAAACGGCACCCGCATTTGTCCTTGGAGCTCGAGTACACGGATGAATTCGTGGATATCGTCTCCAAGGGTTACGACCTGGCCATACGCATCGGTGATCTGCCGGACAGCCGACTTATCGCGCGCAAGCTTTGCGATCAAACGCGTATCCTGTGCGCCTCGCCTGAATATGTTGAGCAGCGTGGAGCACCCGCGCATCCCCACGATTTGGTGAATCACCAGTGCCTTTCCTATACCGGATTCAGCACCTACCCGGACTGGCGCCTCGTATCGGAAGGCAAAGCTGTCACCATTCGGCCCAAGGGGTCGATCAAGAGTAACGACAACGAAGGTCTGCTCATCGCCGCCACCCATGGTTTGGGTATCGTAGCCGGCAGTACCTGGCTGATGGCCAAGGCGATGCACACTGGCAGGCTTGTTAGAGTTCTACCTGAGTGGACATTTAGTACCGACTCTGGCGTTTACCTTGTTAGACCGTCATCTGCTTACACCTCTGCGAAAGTTGATGCTTTCAAAACCTTCATTGATTCCCGTTTTGCTGCCAAGGCGCCTTGGGAGGATTTAGAAGGGTAAGTCTGTACCGTGATTGAGAATTAAGTTATGGCAAAAAAACAAAAAAATGAAAACTGGGATGACTTTCGATATTTTTTGGCCGTGGCGAGGGCTGGTACCTTGTCTGGCGCTGCCGAGAGATTAGGTACAGAACATACAACTGTTGCACGTCATATTTCAGCCTTGGAAGATGGCTTGAAAATAAGACTGTTCCACAAAAGCAATTCTGGCTATGAGTTGACTCCTGAAGGGGAGAGGGTACTCAATGCTGTAGAAAGTATGGAAAGCATTTTGCTCTCCTATAAAAGTGATGAGACTGATCCAGGGCAAATTTCAGGTCTGGTCAGGATTGGGGCTCCAGACGGATTCGGGAGTGTATTCCTGGCGCCTAGAATGGCAGAACTGACAAGGAAGTATCCCAATCTTGAGGTGGAAATCTACGCGGCAGCGCGGGTGTTTAGTCTTTCTAAGCGAGAGGCGGACATCGGCATCAGCTTGGCGACTGCAGAGCACATGCGGGTCGCTTCTCGCCGCCTGACTGACTACCGACTCCAAATCTATGCCACCCGTCAGTACCTTGAAGAGTCCCCTCCCATACGAAGCCAGAAAGATCTCGAGCAGCATCCCTTTGTAGGGTATGTCGAGGATCTCCTGTTCGCACCACAGCTCAATTTCTCCAGTGGCTTGGAGGTAGATCTCGTCTCGCGCCTTCGCAGTACCAACCTACTCACTCAGGTACACACTGTCTTGGGAGGGAAGGTGCTTGGCATCCTTCCGGCCTACATCGCGACGTCATTCCCCAAGCTAATCCCTGTTCTCGCAGACGAGGTCAGCATTAAGCGCTCCTTCTACATGCACGTCCATGAGGATCACAGGAAGGCAGCACACATCCGCGAGGTAGCGAGGTTCATCGCAGAGCAGGTGGATGCTAACCGGGAGATCTTCCTCTGACAAATTCGCTGATGGCCCGCACCGCCATCAGTGAATTTTTGCACGCCGGATGTGTGTTTATTACGTTGTGAAGGCACAACCGGCGGGCGTACTGTGAATCTCATCGAGTGAAGACATTTTAAATGCCTAAGTTCGAATGCAGATACCAGTCAATAATAATAGGTGCAGCATGCTATACGTCATCTACTGCAAGGATAATCCGTCTACTCCCACCAGGCGCGATGAATTCTATGATGCGCACCGCGCTTATCTGAAAAGCGCCACCATCAAGATCTTGATCGCTGGCCCTTACACTTCGGTGGATAGCGACAAGAAAATCGGCAGCATGCTTGTTGTTGAGGCGGAAACGCTCGAGCAAGCTCTCCAGTTCCAGCGTAATGATCCATTCGCTCTGAATGGCGTCTGGAGCGAAGTCAGTGTTAACCCCTATCTGAAATCAATTGATCAGCGCTGAGCATTAGTGGGCGCTATCAGCATGCCCCATGCAAGTTACTGAATCATTCAGATGTAAAAGTTAGTTGGTACAACCCCTCGTAGAGCAATGGAGAACAAAAATGAAGACTATCGCTTGGATCGGCCTCGGCTTCATGGGCAACCCGATGTCCAAACACATGTTGAACGCTGGCTATGCCGTAAAAGGCGTGGATATCGACCCGGCAGCCTGTGAACGCGCCGCCCAGAACGGTGTTCAGATCTTTTCGACCGTCGCCGAGGCCTGCAAAGGTGTAGACGCCGTCTTCACCATGCTGCCAACTGGTACCGAAGTTAAAGAAGTCCTGGCCGGCCCGGATGGCGTATTCGCCAGCATCGATCCGAACACCGTGGTCATCGACTGCTCCACCATCGGTATCGAAAACGCCCGTTCGCTGCATGCTTCTGCCAAGAAAGCAGGCCGCATCTTCGCCGAGGCCCCTGTGTCGGGCGGTACCGAAGGCGCGATCGACGCTACCCTGACCTTCATGATCGGCTGCGAAGATCCGCACGTTGCCCGCGTCAAAGAGCTGCTGAGCCCAATGGGAGAGTACGTTGCTCACGCTGGTGGCCCAGAAGCTGGCCAGGCTGCCAAAGTCGTGAACAACCTGATCATGGGCGTTTGCGTGGCAGTGAACTGCGAGGCCACCGCTCTGGCTGAGCGCCTGGGCCTGAACCTGAAAGAGTTCTTCGAAATCGCCATTCGCTCCACTGCCGACAACTGGACTTTCCGCGTCTGGAACCCGGGCAAGGACGTGGTTGCGACCGCTCCAGCTTCGAAGGGCTACCAGGCGGGCTTCAAAACTTGGCTGTTGGCCAAGGATTTGACCCTGGCCATGGATGCTGGCCGCGAAGTTGGCGCCACCATCGCGACCGCCGAAGCTGCTCACGCCCTGCTGAAAAAACACATCGATAACGGCTGGGCTGACATGGACGCTACCTCCCTGGTGCTGGGCCTGAAAGAGGCTGCTGAGAAGGTAGTTCCTCAGAAAGCCATCGCCTGATTCGCCGTTACATCTCACAACGAATGTCACCCTTTGGCCCGGAGCTCACCCTCCGGGCCGTTTTTTTATCTGTCGGGGAATGCCCGAAGGGCCTATCCAGATTCTGCACGCAAAGTAGACCGTGGTAGAAAAATGACAGTTTTGGACTAAGCAGCCTGTCGCTCTCAACCAAGACACGCTTCACACCCAAGCCTATCCTCATCTATAGAGCCTGCTTCTCGATGTCGGCAGTTATCCAAGCCGCCATTGACTCACTCCTCTGACGAGGGGGCAACTGATGTAGGTGGTCTGGCCATAAAACCAACAGTAGCCTGACAGGGTGGAAAAAATGATTGGGATTCATGATATAGGCGGCTTGCATCACCTTGGCCCTATCAATACTCGCGATGACGAGGTCTTTCATGAGCACTGGGAGGGTTTGACCTTCGCACTGCTTCTGGTCTCGGGCACCGTGGGAACCTGGGCGCTTGACGAGTTCCGCCACATTATCGAGCGCATGCCACCAGCGGACTATCTCAAAACACCATACTACGTGCATTGGCTTGAAGCGATTGAAGAGCTTTGTGTCCGTGATGGTCATGTCACTCGAGAAGAGCTTGAGCAGAGGAAGCAGGCGATTCTGTCCGGGCAGACGAAGTTCCCAGAGTACGCGGGAGCCTTTGATCAGCAGGTTGTAGACAAGCTCATCGCCGGTGCGAGGAAAATCGCATATGTGGGCTTGGAGGCTCGCCGTCCTGATCAACCTCAGTCGTTTGCCATTGGATCGAAGGTTCGCGCTCGTACCTTGGCTGTGCCGGGTCACACACGACTTCCGCGATATCTCTGGGGCAAGGTCGGGGTGATCCTCTCCTACAGTGGTACCTACCCCCTGGCCGACACGGTTGCTCACCGGCGCGGTGAGCACGCTCAGCCAACTTATGCCGTTCGCTTTGAGGGCAGTGAGATCTGGGGTGACAGCGCAGAGCCAAATACCTCCATCACCATAGATCTCTATGAGTGCTACATGGATCCAGTCACAGAACAATAAGCCAGAATTGAGGAACAGCTATGTCCGAGCATAAGCATCATCAGCATGATCTCTCGGAGGGGGAGGTCAGGGCGAAAGCGCTGGAGTCTTTGCTGAAGGAAAAAGGAATTCTCCAAGGTGATGTAGTCGACAGCATCGTATCTATGTACACCCAGGACATCGGGCCAATGAACGGTGCCAAAGCTATCGCCAGGGCCTGGGTCGACCCGGAGTACAAAAAGCGTCTCCTGGCTAATGCCACCAAGGCTGTGGCCGAGCTTGGTATCAGCGGGATGGAAGGTGAGAACCTGGTTGCAGTTGAAAACACTGACGATGTTCACCATGTAATCGTCTGCACCCTTTGCTCATGCTATCCCTGGCCTGTCTTGGGCCTGCCACCTCGTTGGTATAAAGATGCGCCTTACCGTTCCCGCGTAGTGCGTGAACCGCGTTCTGTATTGGCCGAGTTTGGTACTGTGGTGCCTGACTCGAAAGAAGTGAAAGTCCTGGATAGTAACGTCGAGGTACGTTACTTCATCATGCCTCAGCGGCCCGCTGGCTCCGAAGACATGACCGAGAATGAGTTGGCAGCCCTTATCACTCGCGACTCTATGGTTGGTGTCACTGTGCTCCCACCGGTAGTGAGGAAATAAGCCATGTCCGTCGAGCCAAAAATCAGCTGCCAGTCTGCTTCGCCAAGCGATGCCGTGAATCTTCAGATCAGCGCTATGTCGGGTGCTGAGTCCATGCCGCGAGAAAACGGTGAGCTCGTTTTTGACGCTCCTTGGCAAAGCCGTGCATTCGGTATGGCCGTCAGCCTTTCTCAGCAAGGACTCTTCACGTGGGACACCTTCCGGGCTGAGTTAGCGAGCGCTATTAAGCGGAACAATCAAAATGGATTGACCGAGTATTATCTGTGCTGGCTGGAGGCGCTTGAGGTGTGCCTCACTCAAACCAAAACTCTAGATGCTGAGGCAATCTGCCAGCGCGAGCATGAGTTCGAGCATCATGAGCGTGACGAGGTTTTCTGAAGTATTGAGTACCTAACCTTTGGGTCAGTTATTGCCGTCTGGCGGTAACAATTGTTTCCTTGGTAAACACTCATTCATGCAGTACCTTGATGGGGAGTTGATAGCCTAGCTATTGCTCCCCTTTTTTTCCGTTTTGAGAAATTTGGGGCGCGCTGATCTGGTGCATTTCGAACCATTTTTGTGCGGTATTTTATTGATTAATAGAGTTTTTTTCTTGGTATGGATGCTCGATGCTGAGAAGTGGTAGGGAGGTGACGTTCTCGTCTGTTCCTGGCCTCAATTTTGCTTCTCAAGAAAGGTGTTGAACACGGCTGGTTCTCCAGACGTAGGCTTTCGAGAGGATAGAAGAATGGTTAATTCAGTTTCTGGTGGCGTTGAGCTATTACATGCTCCCCGAGGAGATTCGAAGATATCCAGCGGGCAATTTCTCTACGCGACGTCCTTAGTGGACACCCCCAAGCGTTTTGAATATTGGCATCATGCTATTTGCACGCATTTTATTCCTGCCGAAAGTTGGAAGCCTAAAGATAATGGGTTTGTCGGTGAGCTCAAGGGTCATAGTTTGGGGGGGTTGTTGATAGGTCAGTACGATGCCAGTGAGCATTGCTGGCACAGGACGCCCAACAATATTAGGTACAGTCCTGGTGATGATTTAGTCGCCTATTTCGTAGAGGATGGTTGTGTCAGGCTGGAGCAAAATGGCAATAACATTACACTGAACTCCGGTGAGATCGCACTCTATGACGCTGCTACCCCATTTATTCAGGAAGTTTCAGCGAAGTCATTGTTGCTCATGAGAATGCCTCGTGGTGCGTTGATGGCGAGAACCAATCGTGCTGAGCGCATCGTCGGGATGAAGATCGGCAATCACAATGGGATGGCCACTGTGCTCGGTGGGCTGATGAAAGCCTCACTATGCCTTCCAAACGGCTCGGACAGTTCGTCCCTAGGGCGCTTGGCTACAGCGTTTCTGGAAACCCTGTCGGTCGCAATTGACCTGCAGGCGGGTGATGATCTTTCACCTTCACACGCTGATTCGCTTTACATCAAGACCATGGCCTACCTTCAAGCCAACATTGAAGACGAGACGCTTAGTATGGAGACGATTTCGTCTGCGATGCATGTGTCCGAGCGTACCTTGTTCCGGGCCTTTGCCAAGCACCAGTCAACCCCTATGCAGCAACTGTGGCTCGCTCGCTTGAAACGCAGCTACGATTTGCTCGAGACCGGGCAGGTGAAGCGTGTCACACAGGCCGCCTATCAAAGCGGTTTCAGTGATGTCTCCCACTTCTGTCGTGTTTTCCGCAAAGAATTTGGCGTAACCCCAGGTAAGGTTGTGGCGCGGATCTAGCCTCTTCAGCGGTGCGTGGCGCCGCTGCGCGTATCTGAAGTTGTTGGCAGTTTTAGTCCAATAGAATGGCAGTGGTAGCCAAGCGGAAGTGACGGGCATAGGGGATTCTGGACAGCGTACCCATCCCACATGCTTAGCTGGAGGCTGTCATGACCGTGAGTGCCATTTCCAATAACGAAATCTCTGTTCCTGCGATTCCTCTGCGTGACGTCATGCCATGGGCGATATTTGCAGGTTTGATCCTGCTCCTCGCCTTGTACTTCGTCGGCGCCGAGCAGGGCGCCGTGTCGATGTTTGCCGGCACCGACATTCACGAGTTCGTTCACGATGGCCGGCATTCGCTTGGCTTCCCTTGCCACTAGGAGGGATCAAGCATGACTGGTCGTCTGCTCTATCGGGGAATGCTGGCTGGGCTTCTCGCCGGCCTTCTCGCTTTCGGTGTCGCCAAGGTAATCGGTGAGCCTCTGATCGAGCGAGCCATTGCTCTTGAAGATGCTGCTCCTCACTCGCACGGTGTTGAGCATTCCCATGAGCCTGCTGCGCCCGCTGATGAAGGTGTTAGTCGAGAGGTTCAACGCACGCTTGGGCTGTTCGTTGCAATCGTGACTTACAGCCTTGCCATGGGCGGAATTTTCGCCCTGGTCTATGCATTCTGCATGGGGCGAATAGGCAAAGCGAATCCCAAGATGTTTCCGGTGCTGCTTGCTTTGTCAGCCTTTGTGATCATCTACCTGGTGCCAGCCCTCAAGTATCCCCCCAACCCACCCGCTATTGGAAATCCAGAGACGTTCCAGGAGCGCACGCAGCTGTTCTTCCTGATGATCCTCGTGTCAGTGGTTGCTGCTCTTATTGCCGTGAACGTCACTCGGAGGCTTTCTGGGTCGATGAGGCATGGTCGCTCGATTTCGGCAGGGGTGCTGAGTTACGCAATCATCATGGCGGTAGTTGGCGGTTCCTTCCCATCATTCAGTGAAGTACCTGACCATTTCCCTGCTGATCTGCTATGGGATTTCAGGCTTGCGTCAATGGGTGTCCAGGCGGTGATGTGGGGGGGAATTGCGGTGGCATTCTCGCTCCTGTCCGACAGGCTGCTCGATGCGGTTCTGAATCCCAAGCAAGCCAACCCCAAACGAGCTTGAGTCTCCCTTCAAAGCAAACTGCCGGCTAATGCCGGCAGTTTGCGTTTATGGGCATGAGTGGTGTTTTGTCGACAATTCTTGAATTCAGAGAAGTTTTGTTGCTTCACTCCGTGCACAACACTTCTGCATGTGCCGCAATCGTAGCTCACCATGATTTGAATAAATCACTGAAAATAAAGGATTTATTAGATTTGTTTTCATTGCTCAGTGGTGATTTGTTGCCCTGTGGTGAAATCTAGGTGATGTTCGCATCTTTCAATGTGTCAACAATCTGGTAGTGTGGATCTCAATTAGGCGCGGCCAATTGGGGTCAGCCGGTGGCAGGTGTCGACACTATGGAACGAGCATTCAGTGCTTCTTCTGGCGGCGAACCAGAGACGATGTCCGAGCAGGTCTTCAGGCTGATTCAGTCAGCCATCGTCAAAGGTGACATCGCACCCGGCAGCAAGATCTCTGAGCCTGAGTTGGCGCGGGTCTACGGAGTAAGCCGAGGGCCATTGCGCGAGGCGATTCACAGACTGGAAGGCCAGCGGCTTTTGCTTCGCGTGCCCCATGTAGGTGCCAGGGTTGTGTCGCTGACACTTGAAGAGTTGGTTGAGCTCTATCAGATCAGAGAAGCCCTGGAGGGCCTGGCCTGCCGTCATGCCGCTGAGCGCATGAGCCAGTCAGAGGTTGATCAGCTTCGATATGTGTTGGATGCCCATGAGAAGGATGCAGCCTTTCAAGCAGGTACTGGGTACTACCAGCAGGAAGGGGATGATGACTTCCATTACAAGATCATTCAGGGCAGCAAAAACCTGACCCTGACCCGCATGCTCTGCAATGAGCTTTATCAACTTTTCCGGATGTACCGCATCCAGTTCTCAGCGGCACCGAGCCGCCCGCATCACGCCTTCGCGGAGCATCACCGAATCCTGGACGCAATCTCCGACCGGGATGGCGAGCTAGCTGATCTCCTCATGCGCCGCCACATCGGCGCCTCGCGTCGCAACATCGAATTCCAGTTACTGAACACCGCTCAACAAAAATAATGGAGGTAGGTATGACTGCAATTTCTGCCGGTAAGCGTTTCCGTGACGCCGTTGCTCAAGAACATCCACTGCAGATTGTTGGCGCAATCAACGCCAATCACGCGTTGTTGGCTAAGCGTGCAGGGTTCCGCGCCATTTACCTGTCTGGAGGTGGCGTTGCCGCAGGTTCGCTCGGGATTCCTGACTTGGGCATCAGCAGCCTGGATGATGTGCTCACTGATGTAAGGCGCATCACCGACGTCTGCGACGTGCCTCTGCTGGTGGACGTGGACACCGGCTTTGGCTCTTCAGCCTTCAACATCGCACGCACCGTCAAGTCGATGATCAAGTTCGGTGCCGGCGCAATTCACATCGAAGACCAGGTGGGTGCCAAGCGCTGCGGTCATCGCCCCAACAAAGAAATTGTCAGCCAGCGCGAAATGATCGACCGGATCAAGGCAGCTGCCGATGCTCGTACCGACGATAGCTTCGTGATCATGGCTCGAACTGACGCCCTCGCAGTCGAGGGGCTCGAGTCGGCCCTGGATCGGGCGTCGGCCTGCGTTGAGGCCGGTGCTGACATGGTGTTCCCTGAGGCCATTACCGAACTTTCCATGTACAAACAGTTCGCTGATCGCGTGGGTGCCCCAATCCTGGCCAACATTACTGAGTTCGGTTCGACTCCGCTGTACACCACCGAAGAACTGGCCTCCGTCGACGTGTCGATGGTGCTGTACCCACTCTCGGCGTTCCGTGCCATGAACAAAGCGGCAGAGAACGTCTATCAATCCCTCCGCCTTAACGGCACTCAGAAGCACGTCGTGGACACCATGCAAACCCGCATGGAGCTTTACGCATCCATCGGTTACCACGACTTCGAGCAGAAGCTCGACGAACTCTTTGCACGTAGCCGGGCTTAACGGCCTGTTCCCAGACATCACGTTCAAGAACTGGAGTACGAAAATGGCCGAAGCAAAAAATTTGGGCGGAGCGGGTCTGCGTGGGCAGGTCGCTGGTCAAACTGCACTTTCTACCGTTGGCCAGACTGGAGCAGGTCTGACCTATCGCGGGTATGACGTCCGCGAACTGGCGCGCGGAGCGGTGTTTGAAGAGGTCGCTTACCTGCTGCTTTACGGCGAACTCCCCACTCAGCGTCAACTGGATCAGTACCGAACCAAGCTGAAGGGACTGCGTGATCTGCCGCAAGCCTTGAAGGAAGTGCTTGAGCGAATCCCTGCGAATGCGCATCCCATGGATGTCATGCGAACTGGTGCCTCGTTCCTGGGCAACCTGGAGCCGGAGGCGAGCTTTGCTCAGCAGCAAGATGTGACCGACCGCTTGCTCGCCACCTTCCCGGCAGTCATGTGTTACTGGTACCGCTTCGCTCATCAAGGTGTACGTATCAACACCACCAGTGAGCAGCCTGGTGTAGCAGGCCACTTCCTCGAGCTTCTGCACGGGAAGGCGCCGAGCGACCTGCACCGCCAGGTGATGGATGTCTCGCTGATTCTTTATGCAGAGCATGAGTTCAACGCCTCGACCTTCACTGCCCGGGTGTGCGCTTCCACGCTGTCGGACATGTATTCCTGCATCACCGGCGCGATCGGTTCCCTGCGGGGGCCGCTGCACGGTGGTGCTAATGAAGCTGCCATGGCGATGATCGAGAAATTCTCGAGTGCAGACGAGGCTACTCGCGGCACTTTGGACATGCTTGAGCGCAAAGAGAAGATCATGGGATTCGGCCATGCCATCTACCGTGATTCCGACCCTCGTAATGAGATCATCAAGGAGTGGTCGAAGCGGCTGGCAGAGGAGAGCGGGGATACCGTTATCTTCCCCGTGTCCGAAGCGATTGACCGGGTCATGTGGGAGCAGAAGAAGCTGTTTCCGAATGCCGACTTCTACCATGCATCGGCCTACCGCTTCATGGGCATTCCTACCGAGCTGTTCACCCCGATCTTCGTGTGCTCCCGCCTGACGGGCTGGGCTGCGCATGTCTTTGAACAGCGTGCGAACAACCGAATCATTCGTCCTAGCGCCGAGTACACCGGGCACGCTGAGCGCCCGTTCGTGAACATCAGTCAGCGCTGACAACATCCGCGAGCCGCTTCACGGCGGCTTGCCACTGCACACCGTGAGTCTGCCTATGAACAACAAATATCGGAAGCAATTGCCAGGTACTCGCCTCGACTACTTCGATGCCCGTGAGGCTGTTGAGGCCATCGAGCCGGGAGCATGGGCTGGCCTGCCTTATACCTCCCGTATCCATGCCGAAAACCTTGTGCGCCGCTGTGATCCAGCCACGTTGACGGCATCGCTTGAGCAGATTGTCTACCGCAAGCGCGACCTGGATTTTCCTTGGTTCCCGGCTCGTGTCGTGTGCCATGACATCCTGGGTCAAACTGCGTTAGTAGACCTCGCTGGCCTGCGAGATGCGATCGCTGCTCGCGGTGGGGATCCTTCCAAGGTAAACCCGGTTGTACCTACCCAACTGATCGTTGACCATTCGCTAGCCGTGGAGTGTGGTGGCTACGACCCGGACGCATTCGCCAAGAACCGTGCAATCGAAGACCGTCGAAACGAAGATCGATTCCACTTCATCGAGTGGACGAAGAAGTCGTTCAAGAACGTTGATGTGATCCCGCCTGGCAACGGGATCATGCACCAGATCAACCTCGAGAAGATGTCGCCAGTCATCCAGGTAAAAGAGGGTGTGGCGTTCCCTGACACGCTCGTCGGTACTGACAGCCACACCCCACATGTTGACGCTCTCGGTGTCATCGCTGTGGGTGTTGGTGGCCTGGAGGCTGAAAACGTGATGCTGGGCCGCGCCTCTTGGATGCGTCTCCCGAACATCGTTGGCGTAGAGCTCCAAGGGCGGCACAACCCTGGGATCACTGCCACTGACATCGTGCTAGCGCTCACTGAATTCCTGCGTAAGGAAAAGGTGGTCGGTGCTTACCTCGAGTTCTACGGTGAAGGCGCAAGATCGCTGACCATCGGTGACCGCGCCACCATCTCGAACATGGCCCCGGAGTATGGGGCAACTGCAGCAATGTTCTCCATCGATGAGCAAACCCTGTCCTACCTCCGCCTCACAGGGCGAGAGGATGAGCAGGTTCGTCTGGTGGAAACCTACGCCAAGGCCGCAGGAATCTGGGCTGATGATCTCGCTGAGGCTGAGTACGAGCGTGTCCTGACCTTCGACCTGTCGAAAGTAGGTCGGAACATGGCTGGCCCGTCGAACCCGCATGCGCGTGTGGCGACTGCTGACCTCAAGAGCAAAGGTATTGCTGGTGACTGGACGGAAACCCCTGGGCAGCTTCCAGATGGGGCCGTCATCATCGCCGCCATCACGAGCTGCACGAACACCAGTAACCCACGCAACGTCATTGCTGCAGGCCTGCTCGCCCGAAACGCGAATCGCCTAGGCCTGACACGCAAGCCCTGGGTCAAATCATCCCTTGCGCCAGGCTCCAAGACCGTTGCCCTCTACCTAGATGAGGCGGGGCTGTCTTCGGAGCTCGAGCAGCTAGGCTTCGGCGTTGTTGCCTTCGCGTGCACCACTTGTAATGGCATGTCCGGGGCTCTCGATCCAGTTATCCAGCAGGAAATCATCGATCGCGACCTGTACGCGACGGCAGTCCTTTCGGGTAACCGTAACTTCGATGGTCGGATCCATCCGTATGCTAAGCAGGCCTTCCTTGCTTCGCCTCCATTGGTTGTGGCCTACGCCATCGCCGGCACGATCCGGTTCGACATCGAGAATGATGTCCTGGGTGTGGTAGACGGACGCGAAATCAGGTTGAAGGACATCTGGCCGGACGATGCTGAAGTTGACGCAGTAGTGGCGGCTGCTGTGAAGCCGGATCAGTTCCGCAAGGTCTATATCCCAATGTTCGCCATCGAGGATGATCGCGGGCCATCGGTTGCCCCCCTGTACGAATGGCGCCCTCAAAGCACCTACATTCGACGTCCACCTTACTGGGAAGGTGCTTTGGCCGGCGAGCGTACTCTGCGGGGTATGCGTCCTTTGGCAGTTCTGCCAGACAACATCACGACCGACCACCTTTCTCCGTCGAACGCCATCATGGCGAACAGTGCGGCAGGTGAGTACCTGGCAAAAATGGGCCTGCCAGAGGAGGACTTCAACTCCTACGCAACCCATCGCGGGGATCACCTCACGGCCCAGCGTGCGACATTCGCGAACCCTAAATTGGTCAACGAAATGGCTGTGGTCGATGGTCAGGTGAAGCAGGGCTCGCTGGCTCGTGTCGAACCTGAAGGCAAGGTCATGCGGATGTGGGAAGCCATCGAGACCTACATGGATCGCAAGCAGCCGCTGATCATCGTTGCTGGCGCTGACTACGGTCAGGGCTCCTCGCGCGACTGGGCGGCCAAGGGTGTGAGGTTGGCTGGGGTGGAAGCAATCGTGGCGGAAGGCTTTGAGCGAATCCACCGCACTAACCTCATCGGTATGGGTGTTCTGCCCCTCGAGTTCCTTCCTGGCACCACCCGTAAGACCCTCGGCATTGACGGTACCGAACTCTATGACGTGGTTGGAGCCCGGACACCTCGGGCCACGCTGACACTGGTGATTCGCCGTCGTAATGGTGAGTGCCTGGAAGTTCCCGTGACATGTCGTCTGGATACCGCTGAAGAAGTCTCGATTTACGAGGCTGGTGGTGTGCTGCAGCGATTCGCTGATGACTTCCTTGAAGCCGCTTCAGCGTAGTAATCGGAGTAAGCAGTCATGAGTTTTCTCGCACAGTTGCGAATCCCAGCTACCTACATGCGGGGTGGTACCAGCAAGGGCGTTTTCTTTTCCTTGGATGACCTACCCCTCGAAGCTCAGCAGCCAGGTCGTGAGCGAGACGCTCTGCTGATGCGTGTCATCGGCAGTCCAGATCCTTACGGTAAGCAAATTGATGGGATGGGCGGCGCTACGTCGAGTACCAGTAAAACGGTGATCGTAAGCCCTAGCCGACGACCAGGCCACGACATCGACTACCTGTTTGGGCAAGTCTCAATCGACCGTCCTTTCGTGGACTGGTCTGGGAACTGCGGGAACTTGTCAGCAGCGGTGGGGGCATTTGCTATCGCCAAAAATCTGATTCCTTTCGGGCAGCTTCCTGAGAATGGTGTAGCAACCATTCGGATCTGGCAGGCGAACATCGGCAAAACGATCATTGCGAAAATCCCAATGAGGGATGGCGAGGTTCAGGAGCTTGGTGATTTTGAGCTGGACGGCGTGACCTTTCCGGCAGCTGAGATCGAGCTTGCCTTCCTGGATCCTGCTGCAGGCGATGAAGGAGAGGGTGGGGCGATGTTCCCCACTGGCAACCTTGTTGATGAGCTGAACGTTCCTGGCGTCGGGATTCTTCAGGCCACTCTGATTGATGCCGGTATTCCTACTGTCTTCATCGATGCAGAAAGTGTTGGATTCAAAGGCACCGAGCTGCAGGACGACATCAATAGTGACGCCGAGGTGCTCAAGCGTTTCGAGTTGATAAGGGCTTATGGAGCCTTACGGATGGGCTTAATAAGCACTCTGGATGAGGCGGCAGGTCGGCAGCACACGCCAAAGGTAGCGTTTGTGAGCAAACCACAGGCTTACGTTTCGAGTAGCGGAAAGCCGGTACATCGCGATGAAGTGGATTTGCTGGTTCGAGCACTGTCGATGGGGAAATTGCACCACGCCATGATGGGGACTGCTGCTGTTGCTATTGGTACCGCAGCAGCTGTTCCAGGAACGCTCGTGAACCTCGCAGCAGGTGGTGGGCAGAGAGAGTCGGTTTGTTTCGGCCATCCCTCTGGGACGCTTCGCGTAGGTGCCAGCGTTGAATACATCGACGGTCTCTGGACGGTTACTCGTGCCGTGATGAGCCGTAGCGCGAGAGTCCTCATGGAGGGCGTTATCTGCGTCCCTAAGACTTGGTAGTGCCCGAACTGAATGTCCCGGCAATACCACTTGCCGGTTGACGTTTGATGCCTTGCGACCCTAATCAGGAACCACAACCGTGTTAGAACAATACCTGAACCATGTGCGTGAACGAGCTGTTGAGGGTTTGCCTCCGCTTGCGTTGAACCCAGAACAAACCTCTGGTCTGGTGGAGTTGCTGAAGTCGCCTCCAGCAGGCCAGGAGCAACAGCTACTGGATCTGATCACTAATCGAGTGCCGCCTGGGGTCGATGAGGCTGCCTACGTCAAAGCTGGCTTCCTCTCAGCCATTGCGAAAGGAAAGGCAACCTCGCCCCTGATCGACCCTCAACGAGCCGTAGAGCTCTTGGGTACCATGCAGGGTGGCTACAACATCGAAACACTCGTAGAGCTGCTGGATGATGCTGCACTGGCGGAGGTGGCAGCCGGGCAGCTGAAGCATACCTTGCTTATGTTCGACGCATTCCATGATGTCGCTGAACGAGCGAAGGCAGGCAACCCCGCTGCGCAGGAGGTGCTGCAATCTTGGGCAGATGCCGAGTGGTTCACAAAGCGTCCCGCGATCGCGGAAAAGTACACGCTGACTGTGTTCAAGGTGCTTGGTGAAACGAACACTGATGATTTATCGCCGGCCCCGGATGCCTGGTCACGTCCTGATATCCCGC
This sequence comes from Pseudomonas sp. CGJS7, assembly GCF_036961695.1. Lineage (NCBI taxonomy): Bacteria > Pseudomonadati > Pseudomonadota > Gammaproteobacteria > Pseudomonadales > Pseudomonadaceae > Pseudomonas > Pseudomonas sp. CGJS7. The sequence continues at coordinate 51,422 of NZ_JBAMDI010000024.1, forward strand.
TTCATGCACGCGCGATGCTTAAGATGAGTCGCGACGGCATTGAGCCCGAGGTGCCTGGTGAGGTCGGCCCGCTCCAGCAGATTGAGAGCATTCGAGCCAAAGGCTATCCAGTTGCCTATGTGGGCGACGTGGTGGGTACAGGTTCGTCTCGCAAATCCGCCACTAACTCGGTGCTCTGGTTCTTTGGCGATGACATTCCGTATGTGCCGAACAAGCGGGCGGGTGGGTTCTGCTTTGGCAACAAGATTGCGCCGATCTTCTACAACACCATGGAAGACGCCGGGGCGTTGCCGATCGAGTTTGATGTCTCGGGCCTTAACATGGGAGATGTCATCGACGTCTACCCGCTGGCAGGTAAGGTCTGCCCTCAAGGCTCCGATGAAGTGTTGGCAACGTTCAATCTGAAGACACCAGTCCTGCTGGATGAAGTTCGTGCAGGTGGCCGCATTCCGTTGATTATCGGTCGTGGTTTGACTGAAAAGGCGCGCGTCGAACTTGGCCTTGAACCATCGAAGCTGTTTCACAAGCCGGAGCAACCTGTCGATACCGGGAAGGGCTTCTCCCTTGCGCAGAAAATGGTGGGACGCGCTTGCGGTGTGGCAGGCATACGTCCAGGAACCTACTGCGAGCCAAAAATGACGACAGTCGGGTCTCAGGACACGACCGGCCCGATGACGCGTGACGAGCTGAAAGATCTGGCTTGCCTGGGCTTCTCCGCAGACCTGGTGATGCAGTCCTTCTGCCACACCGCAGCGTACCCCAAGCCTGTTGATGTGGTGACTCACCACACGCTTCCAGACTTCATGAAGAACCGAGGCGGCGTTTCGCTACAGCCTGGTGACGGGATCATCCACAGCTGGTTGAACCGGATGCTGCTGCCCGACACTGTAGGTACGGGTGGTGACTCGCATACCCGCTTCCCTCTGGGTATTTCGTTCCCTGCTGGTTCCGGCCTTGTTGCATTTGCGGCGGCGACCGGTGTGATGCCTCTGGATATGCCTGAGTCCGTTCTGGTGCGATTCAGCGGCAAGCTGCAGCCCGGAGTTACCCTGCGTGATCTCGTCCATGCCATTCCGTATTACGCGATCAAGGAAGGGTTGCTGACCGTCGAGAAGAAGGGCAAGAAGAACGTCTTCTCCGGGCGCATTCTGGAGATCGAAGGTTTAGATCACCTGACGGTCGAACAAGCATTCGAGCTCTCCGACGCCTCCGCTGAGCGTTCTGCTGCGGGCTGTACGATCAAGCTTCCTGAGAAGGCGATTGCTGAGTACCTGAGCTCGAACATCACGCTGCTGCGTTGGATGATCACTGAGGGTTACGGTGATGCCCGCTCACTGGAGCGCCGCGCCAAAGCGATGGAGGAGTGGCTGCGCGCACCTTCTCTGATGGCTGCTGACGCCGATGCCGAATACGCCGCAGTGCTCGAAATTGATCTGAATGAAATCCGTGAGCCCATCCTCTGCGCTCCGAACGATCCAGACGACGCTAGGCTTCTGTCCGAAGTCTTCGGCGACAAGGTCGACGAGGTGTTCATCGGTTCGTGCATGACCAACATTGGCCACTTCCGGGCTGCGGGCAGGCTTCTGGACAGGGTAGTGGGCTCGATTCCAACTCGGCTGTGGCTGTCGCCGCCCACCAAAATGGATCAGCACCAACTGATCAAAGAAGGCTTCTACGGGGTCTTCAAGCGAGTCGGTGCACGCACAGAAATTCCAGGCTGCTCGCTTTGCATGGGCAACCAGGCACGAGTCGCGTCGAACTCGACCGTGGTGTCGACCTCTACCCGTAACTTCCCGAACCGCTTGGGCGATGGGGCAAACGTCTACCTGGCGTCAGCTGAACTGGCGTCCGTCGCGGCGATTCTCGGCAAGCTGCCCAGCCTGGACGAGTACATGCATTACGCTGAGGTGATCGAGAAGCTGTCCGGCGACATCTACAAGTACCTCAGCTTTGACCAGATAGCGAGCTTCAAAATGGCTGCAGAGAAAGCTCGGATTTCCGCGATCTCTGTGTAACCCGCCACGCAGAGCGAGTGCCCCACGATCCAAGTGGGACACTCGCTTTTGGCTTTAAGCCTTTCGAAGGTGCCATGAATGTTCGAATACAAGTCAGTCAAAACTGCAGTTCTCGATGTGGCGTATCTGGAGTGGAATCCTGACGGCGCCAGGGTCGCAGTGTTGATCCACGGCTGGCCTGATAGTCCAGTGTGCTGGAAAGACGTGGCCCCTGTGCTCGCAGAGGCCGGCTATCGAGTTTTGGCGCCGGCACTCCGAGGCTATTACCCCACCAAATTCTTGGGGGTAGAGACGCCACGTAGCGGCCAGCTCTCTGCATTGGGCCAGGATCTTCTCGACTTCCTAGATGCTTTGGAAATCAAGCGAGCTGCACTGATTGGCCACGACTGGGGAGCACGCGCAGCGGCCAACGCGTGTGGCCTAAGAGAGGAGGTGGCAACTCACCTAGTGATGCTATCTGTTGGTTACGGCACCAATGGCCCTGGTCAGTCTCTGTCACTCAGTCAGGCCCAGAACTTTTGGTACCAGTGGTACTTGGCAACGAAGCCTGGAGAGCAGGCGCTGTGGGATGATCGTGTGGCGTTCGCCAAGCGCATGTGGGATACCTGGTCGCCTTCTGGGTGGTATGAGGATCGGGATTTTCATGAGGCCGCTGAAGCCTTCCAGGGAGACGATTGGCCCTTGATCGTTATGCACTCCTACCAGCACCGATGGGCTATGGCTGAAGGCGATCCAGCCTATGCTGATGCTGAAGCAGCTCTGAGTCCGGCCCCTACATTATCTCTTCCAGTGCTGATGCTGCATGGTGGTGCCGATACGTGCACCCATCCCAGCACGTCGGAGGGAAAGGAAGGCTTTTTCACTGGGCGGTATGAGCGGCATGTGTTGCCTGGCGTGGGGCACTTTCCGCAGCGTGAGGCGGTGCAGGTCGTGGCTCAACGTATAAAGGCTTTTCTAAGGTAGCGTTGGGCCTGCTCTGTGACATCGGGCGCCAAGCGGCTGGCTATTGAGCCGCCTTTCTGAAGGCTTGTGCATGTTCGTTCGGTGAAGGATAGCTCCGTGCTGAGGTTTGAATTTGCATTTTTGGTAAGGCCGGGTTCGTGCATTTTGTGGCTCCCGAAAGGGGTGTGTTATTGGTCAGAGGTTTGTGATTCGATTATTCATGTGAGGGGAATATTAAGGAGGAGTGTAGGGGTGTTAGTGCTTATGAAAAGTTTTCAAGGTTTTTGGTGCGGCACCCTATCCAGGGATGTTAATCGCTTCGCTCATGGCTCTTGAGAGGTCATCTGCGCTGGAGTATTTCGGAGGGGGAGTGGGCTCTAAGTATTCTTTTGAGTTTGTGTATCCGAGTATTTTGTGTTCTTTGTACTTAACAAGCGGCGCAAGCTCGGAATCCAGGCGCATTATAACATTATGCAGGCTGATGAGCGATTGATCCAGGCTACTGATGGTGGCTTCACTGAAATTATACAGTCGTAATAATGCGGTGTGGCCATGTATTTCTACGATCTCTTTGAAGCCAGCTTTTTGTCTTCCTTGCTTTTTTGATACTGCAGCGTCAAATTTTTCTCGGTATTCAGGTACGATGCGATTCCGCTCTATTAGACTTTTCATGGTCGCGATGTAGCGTTGCTCGGTAATCATTAGTTTGGATTGAAGGTCTGATAATCCATGTGTGAAAAGTAGGGTGTTTAGGCTGGTTGTTGCTCGGTCGGTTGAGACGTTTAATTCATGGGTGATAGGCATTAGAAGAAAACGTAACGGGCTGTCTTTGACGGGAAGGACTAAGTCTTTCTTAAGTGTAGCTAGTTCTCGGTACATAGAGACCAGTATCGTTATTCCTAGGTTGTAGTTGGTGATTTGAATGATGGCCGTTTTGTTGTTTTCAAATTTTTCTTGAACGCGAGCATTGGCTATTGCACCCATAATCGCACCGGCAATAGCGCCCCCAAAGCCAGCGGCTACAGGGCCCAGAATGTCTTTGAAAAAATCATAGGTTCTCGATGGTAGCATTGGTTCTGCGCTCGGGTAGAAAGCAAGCGCAAGGAGTATCGAGAAAATAGAGGCGGCCAACCCAAAAATAACACCAAATCCGAACATCCATTTCATTTGATAATCCTAGTGGTTAATGTTTTTTATTTTCTTTGGTCTGTTGTTTGCGTGGCGGTAAGATTTGATAGTGGTGGCTGAGGCCCGAGTAAATATGCGGCCATTTTTTGGTCGCTATTTGTCTGGATTAAACAGACGCCAAGTCAATGCTGCAGGGTTTGTAGTGCCAGTCTCATATGTACAGTTGGATCGTTATGCGGCAGCTTCTTGGCCAATTTTTTGCAGACCAGCAGTTGGTTTCGTGCCCTGTGGGTGCGCTCTGTGAATAGTAAGGTAATGATTGTGTCTGTAAAATTCATGAGCGGCTCGATTTTAGAGCAGGCAAAGGCAAAAATTGCCTTGGTAGGGCGGAGGAGGGGACATTCTGTCACCTTTTGCTAGAGTTCATCAATTCTATGCTTCGGGCGCGCCGCTTATCCGCTTGAGTGGGTGGTCATGGTATGCACCTTAATTTTCAGGAACTCAGGCCGTGCCTACGTCCTCTAAAATCTCTCCAATTTTCCGTGCCGATGAGTCTCCCCAAGTCGAAATTTTGGAGGTGCTACGGGATGCAAAGGTGCTCGCTCGGCGCTACTACGATCTCACTGGAAAGCCGTTGGGTATCACGGGAGAAGTGGCAGAGTACGAAGCTGCCACGAAGCTGAATCTTCGACTTCACCCGCCTAGGCAGGCTGGCTACGACGCCACGGAGGTTCGTCAGGAAGGCTTGGTTAAGATCCAGATTAAAGGCCGGTGCATTACTAACCCGCAGAAAATTACGGGACGTATGGGCTCTATCGATTTACGGCAAGTCTTCGATACGGTGCTTTTGGTACTACTTGATTCCGACTTCAATGCCTTCGCTATGTACGAAGCCAGCCGTGACAAGGTGGAGGCTGCCCTGAGGGTGCCGGGATCGAGAGCCAGGAATGAGCGAGGTGCGCTGGCAATCAAGCAGTTCATGGCCATAAGCATAGTTCGCTGGATTCGTGACTGAATGGTCAAATTCTAAATGTGTTTTTTCAAGAAATGGCGAGCTATGTGCATGGTGGTGCCAGTTAAGCTCGACGTTTTTGACTATCAAGGAAAATTATGATCCGTTCGGCCCGTGATATGGACACGATTTGTATGAAAAATTGAAGGGTTTGCTAGTTCGCCGACCAATGCGAGGGTGACAGAGATTGCTGAGCTTTTGCCACACAGGTGGCGCCCGGCCTCGGTGTGTAACACCGTTTGCCTGCGCGGCTTCGATTAAACCGGTACTAGAGAAGTTTATTTTTTAGGAAGTGGTGCGGCTCTTTGGGTGTTGAGCACTTAAGGTTAGCCCTATAAAGTGGATTGCGAAAAGTCATATATGAATAAGCTTGAAATAAAAGTTCTTGATTCTTCTTGGTTGCCATCTATTGCCGAGATTTGTCTTGGGAATGTTGACTACTACTACCATATGAATGAAGCCCCGGAATCAAGTTTCGTGGCTCATACGTTTGAATCACTTCCTCCAGGAACAATTCCATCGCAAAAGTGCAATCTGGGTATTTTTATGGGCGGCGAGTTAGTCGCGTATGTGGAGATGGTGAAGTCTTATCCCGACGATTGCTGTGCGATGATTGGGCTGCTGATGGTTAAAAAGCATTATCAGGGCAAAGGGCTCGGAAGCCAGATCGTTTCTTTGACGCTGGAAAATTTGCGCAGAGAAGGCTTTTCAGAGGTGTACCTCAGCTGTTCCAGTACCGATGCGCACGCTCGTAGATTCTGGATAAACAGAGGATTTGTTGAGACAGGCGACGTTGATGAATACGATGATATCTCGCTTGTTGCTATGGAGAGGCATCTCACCATTTGATCGGCTAGGGGCGGCAGCTCCCATGAGGAAATCACCATGTCATGTCCTGGAGAAGCCAAGGAGTCGATCTCTCAGCCTTGAGGGCTCGAACGTCCCGCCAGTAGTCTGTTGCCGCCACCGCCACCGCCACCGCTTCAGAAGCGTAGTTTGAAGGCGCAGGGGGAGTGAAACCTCATGGACATCTTGGATCAAACTAAATCCAGTCCTCTGAAATGATCAGGTGATACGGAGCCGCTGCTGTCCACCCACCGCTGATTCTGGTGACCAGGACAGCAAGCCGCAGAGGATGGCACCACGCTACTGATCAGGCTGTCTCGCGTTCTAGAGCCTGTCGGATAGCGTCGACAGACCCTATCCAATGTCGGCGATTGTCGAAGGGTGTGAAGCCCAGGCGCTCAGCAAATGCGGACGCTTTGGCGTTAGCGCACTCGATCAGCAGGTGCTGGTAGCCAACGGTCGGTGCCAGCTCAACTAAGCGCTCAACCAATGCCCTGCCGTGCCCAACTCGTTGCTGCTTGAACATTATCCGAGCGATTTCCAGAGTCTCTCGTGGGCAGTTCTCATCCGGCCTACCGAATAAACGGAAATACAGATCGAACTGTCTGCTGAGGGCTGAGACCGTTGCAGAGGATCTCCAGACCCGCTGGTGGATGTACCTGGGCTTGTAGATAAAGCGCTCGAGGATGAATTCCCTCAGGTGAGACATGAGATCCTCTGATCTCGCCTCGGCAAACTCATGCCACTCATGGTCGCTGGCATCTGCAGCGGGAAGTCTCAGCATCGTCGTGCTCCTGGCCTAATGGAAGAAGACCGAAGTGTAGATGCCAAGTGCATACCCGGCCTGAGCGCTTGGTCATGGTAGAAAAGCGAGCGTTTGTCAGCCGAACTACTGTCGTATAGGAGGCGAGGCACCCGGCACTCACGTAGCATTCTCCACAACGACAGCGTGTTTTGACACATTGCCGCTACTCCAGATCGAACAAAATATTGCTCGATGGTTTACGATGTCAGCCTGTTTCCTACTAACCGCACTAAGGATTACCTATGTCTCGTCTGGCAGAGTTTCGTCAACTTGAGCAGCAGCTGGCGGCTCAACTCGCAGAGCTTGAAGCCCTGAAAGGCAGCTCCGAGCTGCAAGCCGAAATTCAATTTGAGACCAAATTGCGTGACTTGCTGGCTGAGTACGGCTACAGCCTGCGTGACATCATCAACATCCTGGATCCTCAAGCGAATCGTCGTGCCGCCGCTCCAGCAGCAGCCGAAAAGCCCCCCCGCCGCGCCCGCCAGGTGAAGCAGTACAAGAATCCGCACAACGGCGAAATCATCGAGACCAAGGGCGGCAATCACAAGCTGCTGAAGGAGTGGAAAGCCGAATACGGCAGCGACACCGTCGAGTCCTGGCTGGCCCGCTAATCCGGGGAGTAACAGCGGGAAACCGATCCCGCTGTACCTTCATGAGCTGCAATAGGCATTGAGGTGGTGTCTCGATGGTTAAGCTGAACCGCGTTTGGTGGCAACACCTGGCACCTAAATCGATGCATCGCCGATTAGGCGAGGTGGAAAAGTTGATATCGAACTGGTGCACCACAGCCTACGGCCAGCACTGGTTGAAGAGCGCTCGTCAACCGGGGCATATGCTTCGACTTCTGCCAGGAGACGCTATCCCAGTTGTGCACCTCGTTGCCCTTGGAAACCGCCCGATTTTCATCGCTCCTCAGGACTCCCTAAAAATCGGCCACAGGTTCGTCGGATCTGATCAATTTGAGTCAGGGCGCCCCCTTGTTGAGAACGAAATTCCTATTTTTCCTTGGATACGGCTGGACATTGTCTCCGACGAGGCCTTGATCAAAGGCGCCTTGAAGATGCAGTTGACCGGGCATGTTGAAGGTGTCAAATCTCCTAGTACGTTGTTTTCCATTCCAGCTCATTACCTGCTTGCACCCAAGCAATGGCCGGATAAGGCCTACGCGCTATACCAGCATATTTTCGGGATGGGAAACTCCTACCCTGATGACGGCTACTTCTACGTTGGTATCACCAAACGACGCTGGCAGACCCGGTGGGCCGAGCACATGCGCGCCGTTGAAAGCGGAAGCAACCTGGCGTTTCACCGAAAATTTCGGGAGGAGCGGGCAGTGGGTCAGATCACCTACGTCCACCATAAACTGATGGGGATCACCGACGACCTTGAGGCGCTCTACAATTCCGAAAAGTATTTGATTAAAGGGCATTGGGACGACCTGCGCCGGCTCAACATGATCCCAGGTGGAAAGGCAGGCCTCAGGTATCTCAGAGAGCACTCGATAGTCAGCAAAGGGGAGGTCGTCTCTCCAGATGAGCGAGAAGGTGTCCTGAGCGAATGGCTGAGCCGCCATCGAGGGAAGACCCTCCCTCCAATGAGCCTTAGTGAAAGGTGGCAAGACGAGGCCTGGGCTGAAGCACAGATATGCAGTCGCTCAGATCGACTTTCCGTCTCCCAGGTTGCTGCAATTCGCGAACTGGCGGCTCTTTTCCAGCCAGATGAAATTGCGGAGCGGACGGGGGCTAGCAACCAGCAGATCGTCAACGTCATATCAGGTAAGTCATATGTTCGTGTCAGGTGAGCGCAAGATGCGGTCTCGAGACGGAGTTGTTAGCGTTGGGTAACGAACATATTATCGATTAACCCAGAATCCACCAGCGCATAGTGGGGAAGAGCTATTCGAGAAGCTAAGCTAACTTTTTCAGATTCTGGATAGGTGAGGCGCTCGAGCGATCTAAGTGATCCCCCTCCATAGCAACAGCTCGGGCACCGTCTCGATCAGGTTGAACTGAGTCACCTATCTTTCAAATCCTAGGAGGGGGCTGCGGTAGATTGCCCCAGCCTGGCATCAATCATCTCCAGCAGGGCGTGGTAGGTCTGAGGATCAGATTTGGCGGCTCCAACTTTAACGCTGAATGCATAGCGACCACGTTCGGGAAAAGCTGCTTCACTTTGATGCGACAGGACTCGGCAAGGTTGTTGCAGATCCTCCGAGAGCAACGTCACACTGTTAAAGCGAGGCGGTCATTTGTACCGTATCAAGATACGGCTAGGTAGAGCCGAGTTTGGCCTAGAGCGAGATGTCGACCTCTTCAATCCGTGGTTGTAACGGGTGAAATACCATATGCTCGGCTGCCCCTCGCAGATCTAATTTCAGTGTCATGTTGAGAGACGCATCGCCCAGGCGATGGCTCATATGTTGATTGATGCCTTCTCGCAGAAAATCGCGTCTTTGATTAGTTTCGTAACCAATTTGCAGAGAACTCCGTCTGGGATGCCAATAATTGTTTTCTTTGCGATAATCGAAAAGTTGTGTACTTTACATTCGCTTAAATGTGAAAGCCTGCAAGGAGGCATCAGTGAAAATTTTTTCTGAACTGCTAAAGAAAACATTGGGTTTTCATCGAGATGAGCTTAATAGTTATGACTTGTCTCACGGCCCTACTATTGGTGCTATGTATGAAGGTCTGACTCGAGAGAAATTTTTTGGGAGTTTAAATCTCGAGATGCTTGGGTTAAAGGTCGTGTCGGGATTTATTACGGCTGCCGGGAAAACCTCCCGTCAAATGGATTGCATGTTGGTTTGTGGAGAAGGTGCTAAAGTACCTTATACAGAACTTTATAAATGGCCGGCAAGTCAGGTTCTCGCAGTTGTTGAGGTTAAGAAGAATTTATTCTTTCAAGATCTGAAGGATTCATATTCTCAGCTGCAAAGTGCTTGGGATTTTCATTGTAAAGATTTGGAGTATAGAGAAAGTGTGGGGGCTTTGGAGTTTTCTACCAAAAGAGCCGCCAAAGAGTATATATCAATTTTCGGCGAGCTTCCTCCGCACTATAATGAGGCTCATGTGCTCCCCATAGAAAAGAGAATGGTTTATAGATCGCTGGTCAAAGAGGAACTTGCTCCCCTTAGAGTGGTGATTGGATATAATGGGTATAAGAGCGAGGGCTATTTGCGTGAAGCTGTGAATAGTTTTTATGATAACAAAGCTGGTGTAGCAGGTCATGGGACGGTAAACATGCCTAGCTTGATTATCAGTAATCATTACTCAGTTTTAAAAATAAACGGACTTCCATACAAGTCTTTTTGGGACTTGGAGCACGGATGGGTGTGGCTTGGCTCAAGTCATGATAATCCTATTTTGTTAATGCTTGAGCTTTTAATTGATAAAGTTGAGCGATACCTGGAAATCACAATTGATAGAGGAGAGGACTTAAATGAGGAGATTTGGTATCCATTAATGTGTGCGAAACCAGACAGGTCTGGGCGAGGCTGGTATTTTACTTACGCTCACGGGTTGCCTAAAGAATATAATGCTGAAGGCCCGGGTGTTAATGGTGCGGCGTCCATTGATGATAGAGGATGGAGTCCCATTGAACTAACTGACATTGAGCGCGAGATTGCATTGCAAATTTATCGCTCACCTCACTGTGAACTGGATGGCCCTGAGCTGTATAGGGTACTTCAAAAATTTGGCGAATCTGATGTAATGTTACATACCGAAAGGTTAATCCGCTTGAGGATTGTGATTTTTGATGAAGGTATGCTCATTATATGCCCAGGGAAGATATCTCTTATTGATGTCTTAGGGAAGACGTACTGTGGAGACGATGGCGGAGATAGGCTCAAGAAGTGGGCGGCAGTTAAAACTGCGCCGCCAATAAAGCTAAATTCGCCGCTGAATATTTCATTGTTCCCCCTGTAGTCTAGGCGTAGAAATTTTATCTCATTAATTTGAGTGACGCGCAGTGACAAAAAAGCTTCCTAGGATCACCGTTCCAGATATCGACCGTATCACTTCTGGACACCTCACCCATATTAATAGAGGTAGCCATAAACTGCCGGATGTTTATGTCGGGCGGCGTCAATGCCGCCCGACGGCTGTAAATTATCTAGCCACTTTTCCGTATGTCTCAAGTTGAATGAACTTAGAGTTGTATATGTGTTCAGGGATTTTCTTCTTTAAAAGTTTGAAAAAATTCTCGTCGTGCGTTGATATTATGATTTGCTTGTCTAGTTGTTTGCATATGTTTCTAAGCATATCAATTGTGGAAAGTATGTTTATTGAGTCCATTGAGTGGATAGGGTCATCGATGAATATCGAATCTATTGGGTGCGATGATGGGTTTCTATTGATTGCCCGCGCAAGAAAAATGCTCAAGCTGAGAATATTCAACTGGGCTGTGCTGAAGTGAAAGTTAGGGGCGCTTAATTTATTGGTTTTATCCTTAATCAAAACGTCAAGCCGAGGGCCGTTATCGCCATTGAAGTCGCATTTGAACTCTATTCGCTTGAATTCAGGGTGTGGGTCGATTTGCCCGTAAATCTCATTGATAAGATCCTGAGAGAAAAATCGCCCTATGCGATTGTGAAGATGGTTGATTACTTGGGAGTAGTCCTCATCAATCATAGATTGAATTCTAGAGTGATGATCAATTTGCTCTCTGATACCGACGGCAGCATTTAGCGCTTGTTGATTTTTTAAGAAAGGCTCAAGCTCTTCGATTTGCTTTGAAATAACACCGTAGCTTTCATAGTTGGAGTTATAAATTTCACGTTTCTGCGAAAGCTCGGTTATTTGAGATCTGATTTTTGATATTACTTCAAGTGCAGGAGTGTCTTCATTTGCTGAAATGGAAAGCTTTGTTAAAAAATTGTTATACGGGGATAGAGCTGCCTCCAGCTTCATCAGCTGGTTCTTCAGGCCGCTGACTTCAGTGATTAGTAAGTTTCTGTCTTTTAAGGTGTCGTTTGGTTTGTGCCGGTGCTCGGATAGTGCAGTATCAATCTGCATTATTTTGGTATTGGTCTCTTCTCGTAGCTTTGTCCTAGACTGAACACGACTGTCGAAAAAGTCCGAAAGGTTTTCTGGTAATTTATTTAGTCGTTCGGAGCATGACTTTACAATGTCGAGCGCAGGGTCGGCTTGCAGTGAGGTTAGAAGTAACTCCTGAGAGTCGTATTTGGATTTGTGTACAGATAGTTGATCGCTTAAGCTATAAACAATGCTTTGAGATTTTTGCAGGATTTCTTGCAGTTCTTCTCGCCTTGGTTGCAATATATTACGCTCGATAACGATGCGTTCTAAGTATTCCTCTTGCTTTAGGTTTTGGAGTTGCTCTTCTAGATCTGAGATTGATGCCTTCAACTTTAAAGTGGCTTCATTCCTAGAACTGATCTGATTTTCAGTATCTTCGATCGCTGAGATTTTTTCAGTTAACTGCGCTCTCAGTTTTGCAGCTTCTAAATTTACTTTTTCAATGATGCGTTTAGTCAGCTGACTGATATCGGATGCGAGTTTTTTTATGCTCTCCTGAGTTTCGCTGATTGCTTCAGTTAAGGCACTTTGTTCTGAGGTGAGAGGGCTGCATTCTAGAATGCGCTGAGAAAGATGCTGGTAGCTTTCAAAGGGAGTGCTGCAAAGAGGGCAGTCAGATTGATTGGAATGATGGATAATACCTTGGCCAAGCTCGATGAGACGAGAGATTTCACTTTGATAGATTTGGAATTGGGATAATTTTGATTTTGAAGTTGCTAGAGATGTCTCTTGTTGCTCTTTGTTCTCTAGCAAATGCTGAAGTGCGCGTGTTAGTTCGCGATCAATATCAAGCAGCTTGGCGTGTTCAACTAGCTCTAAAGGCGGCTTTTCTATGAGCGATTCGAGTCTCTCTAGCTGTAGTTTAGCGCTTTTCGTCTTGATCTTAAGTTCGGATAAGGTATGAATATCTAGGTCGGCATCGAACTCCATGAGCTCAAGGTTCTGCTTGAGCTCACTCAGGCTGGCGTACCTCTTATGAGAGTGAGTTTCTTGGTTCAATAGATCCAGCAACTGCTTGTCAATCAGTGCCGACTTGGCTTGTGCGTCCAGTGCTGTCGTTTGGTTTTCCGATAGTTTAACTTCCAGGCTTGCAATTTCTGTCTTAAGAGATCGCAGCGCTGTCTCAATGTTTTTTATATCAGAAGTTGACTTTGAATAACCAGGAAGTAAAGCGCCTATCGTGCTGTCCTGGCGCTGTTCTTCATCAAGCATCAATAATGAATTTTCGAGTCGGAGCTTGCTACTCAATAGATCTTCTCGTTGAGTAGCGCTAGCAATGAGTTGGTCTAGCTCAGGTATTGTTGTAAGGATTTTCTTTTTTTCTGTTCGGTGTAAATAATACGTGCTTTCTGCATTGACGAGAACTTGCGCTTCATCGATTGTGGTCGAGAGTTCATTGATTTTGTTGCGCGTTGCGATTTCGTACTTGGATAATTTTGTCTTGAGTTCGGCACGTTCGCCAGTTCCGAAATTTACTGTTACAGTAGATAGCTTGGCACCCTTTGCTACAAGTTCAGAGATTCCATTATTAATGATGTCCAGGATTTTTGAGTTAATTGGTCTTTGGAGCTGTTCGTCTAACTTCTTTAACTCATCGCTTAAGGATTTTATTTTACTTTTGTTGGTGTTTGATGCGCTAAGTAAATTCGAGCGGTAAGTTTCTTCGGCTAAGTCAAAATGCCGCATGAATTTTATGTATCGATCTTCGGCGCGAACTTCTTTTATGAAATTGTCGATGGCGTCCTGCGATAGGAATATGTCAGTGAGATCCTCTGTGTCTTTAAATGTTTGATTTGGATCAAACTTATAATCCCGGCTGCCTTTGTTGATTTTAGGAACCCAGTTTATGTAATGGAAGTTTTCCGTCTGAATTATGACGCGAGAAGTGGAATTGGATTCGATTTGGTTGTTTCGTAGTATGAATTGATATTCGCCGCTTGTATTTAGTCCGATGGAGGTTTTGTTGTTGTTGTTTTTTTGAGATGCTACAAGATATCTGCTTATGTTGTTTGTGAGCGCCCATTCAACGGCATCGTAAAATGAGGATTTACCAAAGCCATTTGGGGCGTAAATTGCAACTAAGTTGGCACATTCACCTTCCTCTGTAAGGAAGTCGAAGGTGCCATCACTTTTTGTTTTGTATGCTCGAAAGCCCTCTATAATAACCTTTTCTATTTTCATCTTAGTCAATCCTTTGAATCAGGAATTCTAACAGTTCGCTGCGGCGAGTGCGTGACTCGGCTTTGTTGTCTGATGGGATTTCACCAAACTCTGTTATCAGTATTTGTAGGGGCGATGCGGCACGCGCTTCTAGACTTGGAAGATTTTTTAGCAGGCTTGATTCCAGTGAATTTCCTAGAATTTCGTTATTTATAAGTTCTACGATCTTGTTTTTTTCTGAGTTTTCAACTTCGCTGTGCACGATTTTTCGCATTGCGAATTTGTCGTTCTCAATTTTATACTGGAGATTGCGCGATATCGGTTCTTCGCAGACCAGTAAAAGATAAATGTTCCAGGTCGAATAGTCATCGGTTAAATGAGCTTGATAAAGCGCGGCGATGCTGGAGGTTATATACTGCCATTTCTCACTAAGTTCGTTTTCGTTTCGAGACTTGAAGTAAAAACAAGATATATAGGATTCTCCAAAAACCGCCTTAAACAGCCCTATTTTAAGGTCTTTAAAAGCATCTTGGAGAGTAGCTGGGAGTGTGGCTTCTTCAAAACTGTTCACGATAACACTCCCTTACACTTTCAGTAAAATCTTCGTCGGATTTTAATAAGGCGTCTAGTTTTTCTTCGTTCAATATGATGGCTTTTCGACTCACACCCTCAAGATGTAGCAGGCGAGTATTTTTACTTATTCTTCGAGAACCAGCGCCAATGTCGAACATCATCGGTAGATCTTGGTCGATGTTTGGGATTATTCGATCAAGCGGCACAGTTAGCTCAGCTTGAATGGGCGAGCTCTTGGTTGCTATAACTAATGCAGAATCAGCGACCATATTTGGTAAACCAATGTCCACTATACTTGGAAGGAGCTCTAACCAGTCGCGCTCTGTGTCGGAATAAAGAAAGTGTTTGTGAGATCCAAGCTGAGTAATAAAGTCATTTGTGATAATTGAGGTATTGGAGCTTATCAGGCCTACTATCAAGTATTCCAGATAACATTTCCAGTAATCCTCGTCTAGTATTTGCTCGCATAAGTCTTTATGAAATAAACTGTTTTCCAGTAGCTTGCTTTTTAAGCTGTAAGGTGTTGGAGAGTCGGCTTTAATGCTATTTGTACCAATTTGGTGCAGGTAGTTACGTGCTTTGGCTGAAACTAATGGCAATGCTGTTCCGCGAAAAGCAAATGTCTTAGGTATACTTCTTGACAGGCAGAATAGATGCGGTGGGAGAATTTTAGCGAGATCTTCTCCTATGTATTGGTTGCTAGTAAGTATCTCGTCAAAACTAGAAACCATGATGCCGTCAAGCCTTCCATGGTATTCTCCAATAACTCCTGATAGCGAAGTTTCTATGCCTGTTAAATAGCAGTTTCCATTTATTTCTACGAAAATCCCCCCGCCCGACATTCCTCTAATTTCTTTAACTGTAGGGACTTCGTCACTGCCTACTTCGAAGCAGTCGCCTCGAACGCGCTTAACTTCTCCTGATAAATCTCGGATGTACTTAGAGAAAATTGTCTCTTTTGAGGTGCGCCGGAGTGAAGGGCATCCCATAATGGTGAATTTGTTCCCGCGAATTACCAAGGCGCTTGATATGGTAAGAGTCAAACCTGGGATGTGATGGACTAGCAAGACGGCTAGATCTTTGTCTGGATGTAAATAACGCGCTATTACTTTGATGGATGCATGATTGTGGGTTATACGGATGTCATCAGCATCTTTGTAGATGGGGTGGATTGACGGCTCGTCATCCTCATCTGTGATTATCTCGAGTACATGTTTTGCCGTAAGAACATAGGAGTAGGCATCGGTCATTGGCTGAATAAGTACGCCGCTGCCGTTATCTACAAAAACAGTGTGCTCTTCCATTTTTGAGAATGTATCAATCGGCAATTTCTATAACCTCCTTTACAGAACCGATAGTATTTCCCAGTGCGCGACGCTCATCGTCCGTGTAAATTACTTTAATTAGATCTGGGTAATTAAAGAGAATTTCAGATTTGGGATGCTGATTGTGAATTCTTGCAAGCGTGAGTTTGTTCGGTAAGCAGTGGGAGGAGCCATCCGTCAAAATAACAAAAGACTTTGCTGTGATTAGCTTCAGTAGTTCAGGGCTTGTATTTTTTTTGCTGCCATGATGGGATATTTTAATAATTTCACAGACTAAAGGATTAGCTTCGTCATACCCTAGGTCTCTCAGACTTTTCACAATCGTCGATGGATGGCAGTCCCCCAGCAAAAGGATGTTACGATCGCTGATGGTCAGGAGTAGACTGATCGAACTACCGTTGGTGGGCGACTTATCCTCCTCAAAAGCATCGCTGGCAAGAAGGCTCTTATAGGAGTCATTGTAGTCGTGTTTGCAGCCCGAGGTCAGCAAATTTTGATTGTCGTTAAAAGGGCGCCACTTTTTTAGTAGCTCTTGTAACTTGCTCTTGCATGGCGATAAAACTAAAGCTTCTATTTGATTGGTGAGATTTGACCGGTGGCTGTTATCTATTAATGCTTCGTCCCATATGCCATATTTTTTAAGCAGGCCTTCAAATGTAGTTCCTTCTTGCACGCTAGTTTGACGTGAAGTGGAAAAATCATCATTTATTAGATGGGTCTGATTAGTTTCGAGGGATAATGCTGAGGCGACAGAGTTCGCTGAATTAAACCAGACTTTTTTTACCAGTTTAGGTAGGTAGCTAGGCTCTTTGAAAGCCTCTAGGAGTCCTCCAATGTGGTCTGAGTCAATATGGGTGAGTATTAATAGGTCAATTAACGTTTCTTCTTTTATTAGTCTTTCAAGCTCTTTTTTTAAGTTTCCGTCACGTTTTGCGGTGATATTGCGAAAAGCTGTTCGTGGGCCGCCGTCTACCAGAATGGTAAACGTCTCAGTGGCAGCGGTATGCGAAATCAATATTGCATCGCCATGTTCTGCTTGCAAAAATCTTACATTCGTAGGCATGAACCGCCCTCCCTGGGTGCTTTTCTGAGGCTGCAGGAACTCACAGCGCACCTGCGAGCCGGGTGCAGTCGCCTATGATAGCGAATGGCTAGCCTCCTGCAATGCTCCGACAGCCGGAATGACTGGCGTCGATTCACCGTTGACAGCCGCACCTGTTCATTTGGGGAAGGCGATGGGGACTGTGATGGCGCTAGATTTGTCTGAGCTAGGTACTGGTTCTGGCTTGGAATGGCGGGAGGCACGAGTCCGCCTTTCACCGCAGGAGAGCCACCAAGTTTCCTTTGGAGATCTGGGCCCTGAAGTTGATCGAGGCAGATGGTTCGCCACCCTGAAGCTAGGCTGAATGTCCAAGTATCTCGGCGAGTTCGTAATTGTTGCGTCCGAGCGAGCTCATAGAAATGTTCCCTGCGTCATTTTCGCAGACGTGATAAAGCGCGAACTTAGGGAGGTTTGGCCATCCTGACGATTTTGGCACAGGGAAAGCGGAGCGGGTTTCGTACATGGCACCCCCGTTGATGATCGAGATCAGCGCAATGCCGTGTGCTTTGGCGTACTTGATTGCCCCGGATTGAAAGCCCGATGTCGCGAAGAGCATCCCTTTCTGAGCACCAATCGATCTAACTTTGTCGTGCAGTACCTGAACCAGCTCGCGCTCGATGGCGCCCCGGTACTTTTTGCATTCAATCAGCACCGTGAACTCGGCGCCGGCGAATGCTCGGAATTTAGCTAAAACGTCAATTTGATAAGTCGAGTCGTAGGTCTCGACTTTGGCATCATGAGTGACTTCAAGAGAACTTAGCTCGCCGCCCTGGCTGAGAAGCCAGCGTTTGACCAAGTGCTCAAATTCGGTCGGAGTGACCTCAAGGTTACCGTTCGCCATGGGTGGGAACATGTGTCGTCCTTTAACTGAAAATTTCCCGTCCAGCGGCAGCTGGTGGGTGTCCCTGACCGGATGCTCCGGTTTTTTGGCAGATTGTCGTCAGGCTTATTTAGCCTCTGAATCGTGCTTAGATTCGGCACGTAAGCGTTCGCCTAGTCTTATCTCTTCTCTCGTCAACGACATGCCCCCGTTTGGGCCGAAATACCTGATTTCAGGCCGAGATTTATAGGCAAAGTAACCCCAGGTCATGCTGGTTAGCATAGTAATTGCACCAAAACCACCAGCAGTTACCTTAATGCTTTGAGACTCGAACCAGATTACTTGATCACCCGCAACTCCGACCAGCAGCATCACTATGCCGGCTATCAAGGTGATCATTCCGCTTGCCACCATAAAGTCACAGATCAGGGCCCGTTGCTTCAGGTGCATCAGGAAGAAGTTGACCTCTGCCAATGGCACGCTTCCCTTTCCATTACGAGTTCCGAGTCCAAAATCTGATCTTCTCAACAACGAGGCTCTGCATCAATCTGCGAAGGAATAGAAAATGGATGGCAAGCGGAGCGCGCAGGCGTGCCGGATGAAAGCCCGCAGGGCCGAGACATCGACGTCAGGCGATGACTCGGTTTACGACAGCCGGCTCCCGTTAGGGCACGCCCAATCATCGTCTACGAGGCCATCAGATTGCACTTGTAGGGCCGAAGAGCCGAATGAGCAAATCACCAGTAGGTGTGCCCGCGTATCGCCCGTGTAGCTCTTCCAGCTTGGCCGAACGGCGTTCCCCAGACAGAAGACTCAACCCATGCAGGACGTTCATCAACTGCTGCATGCCGGCGATCTCGTCAGCCATGTTCAGCCAGGCGGAGGCGATCTGCTTCGCTTGGACTTCTGCTTCACGGCTAGCGATCTGGGATTCAAGGAGCTTGTTTGCGTTCACCAGGGTCTTCAATGAGGTCAGCGATCCCTCAAGCTCAACCAGCTGTTCACCAAGTCGATCAGCTTGATCAAGGCCTACAGGCACGCCGTCGACGTAGATGGTGTCGTCCTGCACGGAATAGATCGCCAACGAGCCATCTCCGCCACCCGTTACATCCAAGGCAAGGACATTTCCGAGTCGAAGTGCATGCGGTATCCATGTGTGGCCAACGCATACGCGCCATGCGCCAGGAACACCTCCACGATGGTGTTTTTTGATCCGTTCACGGCCCCACAGGGCTATGTCCTGGAACTGGGGGTTATCGATGCCGCCAGTAAAGTCAGCCCAGCTCAGCCCCGCCGGCACATCGGCGTGCACGACTCCGATCGGGCCATGAGCTGTCTCCACTTCAATGATCACCGGCAAGCTCTCGAGCTTAGCTATGATCATTGGCTTCGACTCCTCATCGATCGACATCCACCAGCGAGCACCGTGAGCGGAGTACGGTAGATGCGGCTTGGCACGATAGGCATCAATGAGCATCTGTTCGTGATTGCCCTTGACTGTGTAGAACCACGGTTCCCCCAAGAGCTTGAGTCCGTCGAGCATGCCAGGCCCGCGATCGATAAGGTCGCCAACCCCGATCAATCTGTCGACAGACCGGTCGAAACCGAGCGCTTGAAGGCCTCTGTGGAGCTCTCTGGTTTTGAAGTGAATATCACCCACGACAAAGTCACGGCCAACCAGGTTGTTGGGCAGTTTTAGCAGGTGTGGCATGAGCTACAGATGCTCCACAAATTTTTCGTATTTCTTTTCGGATTTCAGGAAGCTTCCAGTGCTTCTTGAGGCGAGGCAGGATTTCGTAAAAATGATGCCGCAGCCTGATCAGCCAGCACGCAGGATCTCACCCACAAGCGCGCCAAGGTTTCGAGCGTCGTCGATCCCTCTGTGATATTGACCAGACCATTCAAGGCCCCAGTCTTCGACGGCGGGACGGAGAGCCATAGCCCGGCAGGCTAGGATTTTCCAGTGCCATTTCTTGGCATTGGTGTGGGTAAGTTCGGCCAGCATGGGTTCGCAGCGATTGCGCATTGCATCCATTGCCAACTGCTTGGCATCGTAATCACCCCAGGAGCACCACATCAGCCCTTCGTCCTTGAACGGCGCCAGATAGTCATCCACCTTCCGGCGAACTTCGTCGTATGTACCGGCTCTGTCGACGTCGAGCTGATCAATAGTGGTCAATCTTTTACAAAAATCGGTGAGAACTGGATTCAGCACCGGGCGCACGAAGCTCGTGTACTCGCTGACGATTTTGCAATCCTGATGTAGATCCAAAACCACTGCTCCGACTTCGATGGTCTCCATGTCATCACGATGTACAGCGAGCTTGTGTTCCGACTTTTGCTCATCTGTCAGGTCTGCAGGGTAATCGTCGCACGTGGCTTCGAGATCTACGCAAAGGAGATATCGGGTGCCTGCCAGCAGCTCGCGGAGCGCGTGAAGGTGCTGTGCTTTTTTGATCTGCATCTTTACTCCTACTTGGAAAGCCCCGCTGCTCAATCTATGAATGCCAACTCGGTTTGCAGCGAGTTTGGCATTAGAGCTTGCCTGGCACCTCCGGAGCTTCGTCGAGCAGCTCGGGCACCGGCTTCCTGTGGGATGCTCACCGTAAATTTCAGACCTGTTAGACCGCCATCTCGCTGCAGGTCTGCAAGCTCTTCGCTCAACTTCGAGATCAAGTCCTTTACGGGCTGTCCGGTATCTTCGCTCAATGTGAGCGTCAGCAGTGTCAGAGGGCTGAGCCCCAAGCGCCCACTCACTTGCTCGAGCTTGTCTAGGGTAATGCTCGACTTACCTAGCTCAAGCTTCGAAAGGTATGTGCGGCTGGTGGTGTCGGCGAAGTCTCGTTGGGTGATATTGCGTTTGCTACGCAGGGCGCGGAGAACGCTAGCGAACGAGGTTTTGAGCGTCATGCTGCACTCTCAGCGGGTTGGCAACCAATGAGCATCGTCCATTTCCTGGCGGTTGTTCGATAGGAGGCTATGTATCAGCCAAGCCTACCACGGCTGGAAAGCGAGCACTCCCAAGCGTATACATGGTGAACGCCGGCATGGGCCTTCAATATCACCTGTTTCTCGAGCACGGTATGGCCACTCTCAAAGCGATCTCAGCAAGCTCTCAAGCATCCCGTGCTCCCAAGTGCTCAGCAGTGCAATCGGATCTGTCCCGTATCGATCTCCAGAGTCGAAACACCAAACCCGCCCATCAGGGCTTTCGCAGCGCTCGCAGTAGTCCAGCTCATCACAGTCGTTGAAAATGGTGATGCGCCACCCCCCGATGTCGATCTCGAAAAGGCCGACAAACATCTCCTCCCAAGTCTCCGGCCCGATCTTTCGCATCTGGCTTCGACCGAATACCGCCTCCCTCAGAACCTGAGAAACCTCGCGTGCCGTGAGTGAGTTCACACCGTCCTCGATCATGTGCTTCGTCCTCGATCACAGCTGTTGGTCTTGGTGCACCTGGTAAGGTTTTTTTGCGATGGAGTACAAATGTTCTCCTTCCTTGGAATTGCCAGGCTCAGGGGTGTTCCAGTGCTCGGGTGCATCCATGAGCAGGTAGGGTTTACCGTGCCTGGTGATGATGAATGAGTGCCCTTTGATAACGAGTGCGGCGAGCCGCCGAAAGCGCCTTCGCGCCTGGCTGAGGCTGATGATCGTGGGCACTAGCTTTCTCCTGAGAGGGTGCTGCCATCGTGCATAGGGCAGAGCGTACTCACCCACCTGTAGCCGATTTGCTTGCCAGGCGCGCCGCACTGCTCGCAAGTCTTCAGCGACATCTGCTCGGCAAGGGCCACAGCACCCGTGCAGTAGCTATCGCCACCGTCATAGAAGAAATGCAGCTCGCCAAATTTCGACTTCACCTGTGCCACCACGACCTGCGAAACGTCGGGGTACCGATCCAGGTGGGCCTGAAGCGTGTCGCACAGCGTAACTAGGAGGTCACGCCATCCACGGCTGCAGTAGATGTCATCCACAGAAGGGTCGGAGAACAGCAGCGGATAGCGTTCTCTGAACTCTGCGATGCTGATCTCGGGTGTTTCCGTATTCATAGGGTGCTGGCACTTGGAGGAGAGCGAATGATTCAAGCTGGTGGGCAGGTGTAGTTTGAGATTATCAAGCTGTGGTGAAACTGTCGAGGCAACTAAAGGGTATGCAGTTGGCATACCCTTAGTTGCGCTAGACAAAAATTATGAAGGGTGGTGATAATGATGTGATCCAAAGTATGATCAATATCACAAAGCTGGAAAGTCTCGGATAGAAACGGGGTTATTCACATGTGCCAATCGCCGTATGAGCAGCACCGCGATATTCTCCTGGATGGTAAGTACAGTACCGCCTACTTTCTGCAAGACTTCGTGCTCCACCAGTATGACAGTGCCCAATACCCCTTCGATGCGAGTCGGCATCTCGGCGGTTTCGACAGCCGTCATTTACAGATTTACAAGGATCTCAAACAATTCTATTGGGATAACGGCCCGAGCAAGGAACACGGCGATATTGCACTGACCATCATCGCCAAGCGCACCGCCGAAGCTCAGGCCAATTTCGATGAGCTGACAGTCCTCCGTGCCACCAACCCTGCGGACTATCCCACTGAAGAGGGTGGCAACCCTGCTGTATCGCACCGTTATGCGTTAGAGGTGTGCGAGCTCCATCACAAGCGCTACTCGGAAATGGGCTTTCCAATCACAAGCCCATCGCCTGGCATCCAGGTCTAAGAAATACCTAGCCCTTTCCAGGCAAGCGGAGCGCGCAGGTGCGAGGATGGACGCCCGCAGGGCCGAGACGCTCAGGCGAGCGGCTCGGTTCACGACAGCCGGCCCGCAAGGGCGCGCCCAACCTCGACTATTTTTTGGAGAGCCCATGAGCAGAGACGCCAAAGACACCGTGTACTGCAGCATCCAAATGCCCATCGCCCGGGGTCGAGAGCTCCTGGAACTGTTAGCAAAGCTCCGCGCCTCCGGTGATCACCCATCCCTCGATTCGGTCTTCCAGGAAGCCCAAGGCGAGTTGTGGATGTCGATTGAGTTTGTCGAGCGGATGCTTGCCGGTGAGGGTGGGCTCGGTCGCAGGCCGCACTAGGAATTGACGCCATGGCCAGTGATGACTCGCTTCATGCCCACGAGAGAAGGCGGCGGAGGGCGTTATGGAAACTCGCTCATCTTGAACCTGGTGATCCAAGAGCACTATGCGTCTTGAGGGTGCTGGATGAGATTGACCAGCAGGAACAAGCTTGGTGTGGGTCAGGTCGGATCGCTACGGTTGACGAGGTCGCGAATCAGGTAGCTTCTGAGCCCCATCCGATTGGGACGCCTATCGTCCGTGATGAGGACATTCCCGAGCCATGGCGTGAGCGCTTCTTGTGTGCAAGCTACGGTTCAACCCGTGTAGCTGAAGGCGCCTATCTGCATGACTGGCTGAGTTTTCTTTCAAAGTGGCAGCAGGAGATGACCCACCTTGGACGCCACAGGGCAGCCTGTGATCGAAAGGTCTAAGGCGCCTCGCCCCGGCCAATAAGGGGATGCGCCCTAGCGAGAAGCCGAGGTCTAATTCGTCATAGCTATTTGAGTGATGCCGAAGGGATCAGCGTGGGTTATAACCACTACGGGCCAGGGCACCCTGCACCTTTCCGACCGCAGCTCGGATTGAATAGGCTTCGTCATCATCTACTGCGCACCCACGAAACTCGCTCCAGTGGGAGCGTTTAAAGAATTGGGCGAGTGCCATAGCCTCTCCGTGGCTCATGAAGGCGTCTGCCTGGCAGCCATCAATCTCGAAAATTACTCTGACTTCACTGTACTGGGTTGGACTACTCATGGGGAGGCTCCATTTACCGCTTAGCTTGCAAGCATGAATTCGCGCCAGTCACCCCTTATCAGAGGTGTTATGGCGCGACCGAAATGCTCAATCAATATTTAGGACGGATTGTTTGTGTTCGTGATCAAGCAACTGGTGCTTCGACGAGCCTGATGCGCTGACAAATAGTGCTGAAAAATGCCAGGTGAGTGATGTCCCATCAAGTGAGCGATCGAGCTTGCGACGTCGCTAGTTGCGAACTCAGGGCATTCGTTATGCCGTTTCCTCAAGGTTGAAAGATGCTTTTCAATCATCCTTGGATGGATGGCGAGTTCAAGCTCTCGTCTACTCATTGGCCGTTCAGGCGAGTGTTTTGAGGGGAACAAAAAATCGCCATCCGAAAGGTCATTCAGCTCGATATGGCTCAAGATTAAAGCTGCAGACTTTTGTGAGATTTGAGCAAGCTTCTGGGAGTCGCGCGTCTTGTGTCGGGTAACTGCTAACGCATACTCATCATGTGAAACGAAGCTGGCGCCCACCATCAAGTTTGTTATCTCAAGTGCTCGAATACCATCTGTCAACAGCGCATGAATGCAACAGCTACGTAAGATCTCTTGCTTAGCCGAAACTGGTAGGTATTTGTCAATGAGCTGTTTATGCTGGTTCTGCGCCGGCCCGAGATGCTGAGCGATTTCTTGAGCTAAAGTCGATGAATCTTTTGAGAGATTGAAGTTACTGAGAGGGCGGGCATCCGAGTCCGTGAACTCAGTCAGGCCAAGAAGGTGTGATTCAAGAACGTCTTTTGCACATGGCCAGAAAATCCAGTCTGAGCAGCCAGTGTGGAGCTCGTCCACACTAGCGAAACACACGCGCCGAGGGTTCGAGTGATCCGATTCCAAGGCTGTTTCCCAGACTGACTCGAGGGCTGGCAGGGCAGAGCTTGGAATCTGACCATCCAAGAACACATAGAACTGGTCGTCGTTTGCAATGATCAGCTTCACCGCTGACATCGCCCCTTGGAGATGTACCCGCTCTAGGTAGTCGATCAGCTTCTGGTCAAGCTCGTTCTCGTAAATCACAGCGAAGCTCTGCTTGGCCGCCGAAGCCAGCACCTCTAGGTGTGGCGACTTCCATTGCAGGCAATTCAGCACCACGTGGTTTGTGACGCCGTTGAGCGCCACGGCGCCATGCTCAAGCTGGAACAAAATTGAAGTGGGCATGCAGGTACCTCCCCAAATTGGTACCTGAAAATCAAGACGACGGATGGAGATTGGTCAAGCCGAAATGAAGCTTATCTGGGGGGAATCCGACGAGATATCAGTATGTTGCGAGTATACCCTTATCGGCTTGCTGCCTGAGTAGTCAGGTTTTTACGATGAGTGAGGCTGTTGAATTGCTCTTGCGTCAAAGCAGGCGGAGCTGACCGTAGCCAGCTCGCAGCTAGGGTGGCGAAGATTCTCACAAGAGGAGGGGAATGGCTCCGAGAAGGAGCATGATCAGGATGCCTACAAGCCTCACCAGGAAGGTCAGTCCTTGATGCCCGCCGTACAGGGCGGTCATCCCTAGTGTGTTGTTGCGGGTGGTGAGCTTCAGCATCCCGCCCAACGCTACTATGACGGCGACGTGCAGCAGCGATTCGGTCATGCTAGCGGCCTCTGCTACAAAAGCAGGCTGGCCAGCACTGACCCACCATTTCATGGCTTGGAAAACTCCATAGCCTCCTAACGCAAGCCACATCCCCCAAGCCGACGTGTTGACGACGAAAAAGAGGCAGTGTGGCTTGGTGAGGCCGTGATAGCGCTTGCCCAGCATTTTGATCGCTGCACAGTGAAACGCCCAGCGGCAAAAGCTGATGCCGTATAGCAAGATCAAGGCAACTGCTGTTACGAAAACCGTGCTCATGCTCTCCAGGTTTTTGAGAGCCTGCAATGCCTCTGACAAGGTCACAGTGGGCCGAGCAGACTTCTCATAGCCCCACGCAATCCACGTGCTTATGAGGTATGCCCAAGCGCTAGCAACTAGCAAGGGAAGAGTCCAAAGACCCTTCAGCCGGAGATGAACTGGCTTTTTTTGCGTCGAATCGAAGTCCAAAGGCCTAA
Organism: Pseudomonas sp. CGJS7; assembly: GCF_036961695.1. Taxonomy (NCBI): domain Bacteria; kingdom Pseudomonadati; phylum Pseudomonadota; class Gammaproteobacteria; order Pseudomonadales; family Pseudomonadaceae; genus Pseudomonas; species Pseudomonas sp. CGJS7. The sequence goes on from NZ_JBAMDI010000024.1 coordinate 77,081, forward strand.
CGAAAACTGGAGTGGCGAGGAGTAGAGCGTACCTACTCGCATTATGAGCACGAATCACTGACCAAAAATTTTTGACGGAAAACACATTTTTCCCCTGGCTGAGTACCAATATCTGTATCGCCAGGAACTGCACCAGCTTGAGGATCAGCACTCGCGCAGGAGAGAAGACTAGGCGGCGAGGAAGTGAGTTAACAGGGTGGCATGCAGATGCCAGGAAAGACGCTCATTTGACGCTACCCAGAGCAAGCGGAGCGCGCAGCCAGGAAGGCGGAGACGCGAGGATGGAAGCCCGCAAGGGCCAAGACGCCGCCATGCGGCGAGCGGCTTGGTTCACGACAGCCGGCCCGAAGGGCGCGCCCAGGACGCTTTTGCAGCACTGGCCTACCTAGAAGAGTCCCCCGTTTGGAGGTGGTGGCTCATCGTCTGAATCCTGCTGCTGCCCAGAGCCAAACATTTCATCCTCTGTCCAGTCATCCGCAAACAAGAAATCTTCTTCCGTGTAAAACGACATTCCCAGATAATCGCTAGCCATAATTTCGGGGGCATACTTGCGGAACAGTCGCCCACCATACAGCAAGTGGCCTACTAGAATTTCTTCGATCACTTCAACAGTCCAATATTCCAACTGTACGCCAGAAACGATGTCTTCCCACGCCTCTTTGAACGCATCAATGTCGAGCGCTTCGCCTTGATGCTCATAGACGACGGTGAGCGTACCCTCATGCGCATGTAGAAGCCTGACTGGCGCCATAACATCACGGACGATTGCTTGCTCGGCCAGATAGATGACCCTGGTATCAGGTTCTCCATCCCACAAGACAGCGAAGTTAAGAAAGCCTACACGCTGTTCGTCCGTTGCGTGGGCACCCAAGGACTGCGGGGTGCTAAAAATTGTAAAGCCACCTTCACCGTCATCGTCATGAGGCTGCTCGTACTCCGTATACAGAAACCTTGAGTAAATCATGGCGACCCTCTCATTGGCTGATGGAAAAATTCCAGCTGTCGTCCTTGAAAGACGCCATGGCCTTCTCGGCAAGGCTCGGCTGTGGGAGCGGACTCAGTCCCAGCGAGGTCGTTTCCAAAATTTCTTTGGCTACAGGCCAGAATGGATAGTCAGAACGCCCTGAGTAGATCTCGTCTTCGCTCGCGAAAGCTACGGTGTAATGACGATCCGAATAAAGGTGGGTATCGATTTCCCAAATAGCCTCGATGGCCGGGATGCTGCTGCTAGATACCTTGCTGTCCAGGAAGATATCCAGATACTGCTCGTGGTAAGCGATCAGCTTTACCGGAGCCATTGCGCCTCGGAGATAAGCACGCTCCAAGGCTGTGATGAAGCGATCGTCGAGGTAGTCGCCGTGCATCACGCAAAAGGTCTGTTTGGCGACCTGGGCCATTACCTGAAGATTCTGGTCTTGCCACTGCAGGCAGCTGTAGATGACGTAATCGGGCCCACCGATCACCGTTACGGGATCACACTCAGGGTGGAAGAGAACTGGTTTCGACATGCGCATTCCTCCTTGTGATATGAGGAATGAAGACTGCAGGGCGGGAAGGGTCAAGACGAGGAGAGGAGCTTTTCGAAATTTCCGACGAGATATCAGTATGTTATGCGCATACCCTTACGGCTGAGTAGGCTGTCGAGCTCCCATTGAAGGGCATTTGCTCATGCTGCGGTAGAGACTCAAGGGGCCGCCCAGGCATCCATGGCTGCACCCACCGACTCGTACCACCGTAGCTCGGTGAGCAGCAGAGCACCTGCTACCTGCCTGTGAGCTTCCGCATCCATCCAGGAAGGGGCCGGTACGCCTTCATCGCTGAACGTGTTCACAGCAGTGACCGCGAACTTGCCCGTCACTAGGGATTGTAAGCACACGAAGCGGGCAGCCGCTCCTGAGGGCAATCGACGCCAGGTCACCAACTCGATGCAGTCCAGGATGTCCCTGTTGGCCTCACGTGTGAGCTGTGTTTTGTCACCAGTCGCCGTTTCGGCTGGGTTGTGAGCCAGATGCTTTTGGTAGGTAGCAACCACCAGGGCGCGGATCTCATTTGGATCAAGCGCGAACCCTCCATGGTTGTCTTTGGCATGGAGATTCAAGCTGTTCACCGCATCGATAAAATCACGCTCTTGCTTTTGAACCCAATCAGGTCGCCTGTCTCGACAAAGCAATTCCCTAACGCGGGTAAAGAGCTGCATGTGACCCTCCAGATGAATTTCTACGCATTAGCCACAGGGTACACCAGCCGGCTCACCGGGGGCTGCCATGCTTAGACTCGTAGCTGCGATTGCGGGTGTGGATGCTGTCCACAGACCTCATCAATGGCATCGTAGACATTGATGGTGTTTTCATGGATTGTCTCGTGAGTGAAGCCTTTCATGGCTAGCACCAATTGTCTGCCCAATACCAAGTAATGGTTGTAGGTAGTGAGAAAATCTTCGTGCCCCAACTGATTCATGATCACCTCAGCAACAGCTAAGTCTAATACTTCAGCATTCTTCTCTAGTATTCCTTCCCTACCATGGTGCTGGATCAGCATCAGCGTGGGCCACCATTTACGTGTGTGATAGAAGATATTAGATGACTTGAATTTTTGGTCATTAGCTTGGGCAATGCGCTTGGCATAGTTAGTGGCGTTGGCAATTTTATCCACTGTGACGGGTTCCCCGGTGTCTGTGAGAAATAAAATTGAAAGAGGACACTTTTTTCCATATTTTTGACGGTACAACGCGGCTCGCTTAGGATACTCTGTTTGAATGTACTCAGTATCTAGCATTTCGAGGGCGTACCCTGGGATTATGATCTCCCTGTGTTTGTTGCGTTTCCCTACTAGCTCATAGGTGAAAATGCTGGAGGTTTTCTCCATCTCGCTATACGGAAGGATGTGACGATTTTTTCCTATGCCCATATATGGAAATTTTACGAGCTCCATAGGGCGCATGGCAGTCGCCAATGCTAGTTTAAACAGGCACCGATATACAGGGTCTGGATATGAACCAAGGAGCGTTCTGACATCCTGCGCAGAGATGAGGCTTTTGGGTTTTCTTTGAGTGGACTCCCGATCTAGGACTTTAATAGAACTTGTATCCATGGCGAGCCTTGCCTTTTTCTCGATGTAACTGAGTAGTCGGTGGTCTTTGAAGTTGGCGATCCATGTTTTTAAATGAATTTTGTATTGATTTGCTACGTTTCGTTCGTGTAGCCATTTGAAAAAGTATGATACAACACAGGCGTCGTTGAAAATTGTTTCGGAGCTTGGGCGAATCCGTTTCTTGATAACTCTTTGTGTTTGTCTATAGATTTGCCAGTGTCGTACTTCTTTATTTGTAATGTGGGCGTGATAGTCTCCGGGGTTAATATCTGTAAAGCGTGGTAGGGTTGAGATGAATTTATAGAATTTGGTTAGAAGTGTGGCATATCTTTTGGAGGTTTGAATGGATGAGCGAGTTTTTTCATATAGATAGAGATTGGGTATGCTCAATAGGTGGTTTTTCTTCTTGCGATAAACAATCATGACATAATGCTCGACTGGCTTATCGCACTCTACAGTGCGATAGTCGATAGGCCTGAATTGGAAGTCCATTAGTCACCCTGCTTGATTTTGGCAATATGAATGGCATCAAAGCCCCAGGTCATCTGAGGTAGCTTGGCGCTGTCAGCATCGGTGAGCTCTTCTGGAGGGATATCTCTGAAGCTGAACTGGCGTTTTGCCGAAACAACTGCGTCAGACGCACTATAAGGGACGTAGATCGAAAATGAAGAGATTGGGCTCAAGCTTTTTATAATGATCTTGATTTCTTCTTGGCTGTAAACAGGAAGCCTAAGTACAATTAGGGTTCTGTTCTTTGCAGGGTAGGTACGCTTACAAAACTGCTGAAAATCCGAGATGTATTTCTCTTGGAAAAATAATATGTCAATGCGCTCTGGCTCTGGAAGTTTTTTGATTTTCTGTACTGTCTTGGAAAGCTTTTCGTCTTTTTGGTTTTCGTAATCTGAGTATTTTTTGCTGGAAATGTAAAGTTTGCTCGCAGCATCAAGGTTGAGGTCAAATGTGATAAAGTTTTTATCCGACTTCTCGACGATGCTTGATTTGTCACTTCCTGCTGAAATAATGTCCATCGTGAGCTTTGCGTTTTTCACCTCAAGCTCCGTTACTAGCTTGTTCAGATAAACGTTATGATTACCCTGGTTGGTGAGAGTGGCGCTAAGCTGGCTCGCCTCAAACGCTAGTATATCGTTGTTCATTAGCGTCGATATGTGGTTCTTTACAACGGCATCAAGTTCCGACTTGTGAGCGAGCTTTATTGTGCTCAGTTCATTCTCAAGTTTTATGATGCGTTCGTCTTTGTTTTCGATAAGCTCAGTAAGAGAGGCGCTGTCATCCACCAGTAAGCGAGCAATCGACTCTTTCCCGCTGGAGTAATCCTTAAGATCTCCATAGTAACGATTGAAGGCTTGCCTGCTGATGCCCGCAGCATCCGCAAGCTGACCTACTGCTAGCTTTGACTGGCCATGCTTGAGTTGGTGATCCTTGATTATGGAGATCAAGCGGTCACGGGTTTCTTGGCTGCTCATGCCTGGATATCCACTGTAGGAATAATTTTGTAGGACTGATTGGTTTTCAGTCTTTCGAGGTGTTTCGAGTTATCAATGATTTTTTGCCTAAGCATTCTTTTAGAGTTTTCGGATAATGTGGATTCGGCTTCGGTCAGCATGTGCTGGTAGAAATCCACATTCTCCTGTAAGGCGCGTTGAGCTTTTTCCACGATAACTGCGTGAGGGCAGGAGGGGTCGCAGAATAACGGATCAGGCAAGGCGTCCTTAACAGTGCCTTTGTGATGAGAAAGACACGGCGGAAGCGATGGGGAAGAGTACAGTTCAGTGGTGACGCAGTAGCTGCCTACTGCAGTACGATGAATGAAAAGTGGCTCGCCCGATGAGAGCAGGTGAGTCACATAGGTGAAGATGGTCACCTTGAGCTGCTTGCCACTAAATGCCTCGGGCCGTGCGGTAATTCTATCCAGAATTCGCTGGGCACCCACGCCTGAAGAGCTCATGTTCTTAACGGCGCTGATGATGTCTGTGAATTCTTCGATATAATTCTTCTCGATTGCACGCGCTACGCTCTGGACGATGTAAGGGTTTCTACCGATATAACGCAATGTCATTGCATAGCTGGCATGGCCGAACAGAAGTCTAATGATGTCAACGTTCCGTTCGTTTCGGTTAATGAGGATCTCTGCGATTGTTTTTCGGAATCGGTGTGTGTGAACGCGGTCTATGCCGAGTTCGGCTTCAATCTTCTTAGTAATGTTCTCGATTCGCAGAGAAGCAGCTTTTTTCACTTTCTTTGTGCCAATCACGGATTGGAAAAGATAGCCTTCCCGGTAGGCGTTTAAGCTATGGCGGAGCCTTTCATATTCCTTGATCTTCCTGCCAACAAATTTTGGTAGTGGAAGAAAGGTCGTATCGCCCTTGTAGTTAGGGTCTTTGCTGGTTTTATAACGAGTTACCTGGAGCTTATAGCGCCCATCCTTCCCCAGGATCACATGCTTAAATTCAAGGATGTCAATTTCGCTGACACGTAACCCAGTGACTAGCGCTACCAAGATGTAGATAGAGCAGCGGATGGCGTCTAAAGAGTTGAGGGCACTCGAGTACCATGAGTAATTCCAGAAGCTTCCGGTTTCATAGTTTCTACGGTTTTTCTTAACCTCGACAATTGTCTTTCCTTCAATGGTGAGGTTCAGATTTGTCTCGAGTTTAACGTCTGTATGATATCTACTGATTGTTTTATTTTTTACGTTTAAATAGCCTTGGTCTTGAGCAAAGTCTGCAAGATGTTGAAAGGCAGGCATTACCTTTTCTGTCCAAAACGATGCGTACTCCACCATTTTTTTCAGATCAGCTTCCCGGAATGGTATCCAGGACGCAACCGAGCCATTGAAATGCTTGATCACGTCTTGTTTCCGCTCAGGTGTATCAATCGCTGTCGCAGATACTGAGATTCGCTGCTCGACAGGAATGAGCTCTTGGGTACTCAGCGAAATCCAAAGCCGAATCTGTAGGAATAAGTAATGATAATGCGTATAAGCGTCTGATTCCTTGGCGCGATCCAGGGCGTCGTTCAAAAGTTTTGCCGTGATGAAAGAGAGTGACTCTGCATCTCCCGTCAGGTGGTTGTCCAGAAAGACATAATTGGTAATGATGCCATACTTCTGGCTATGCGCCCGGGTGGTTGAGTAGGCCCGAATGCCTGCAAAAGGAGCAAACTCTGGTATTAGATGGTACATAATAGACTTTTTGATAGCCTTCATCGGATCGGAGAGACTATCGAAAGTGACACGCATCACCGTTCCATCCTCATCCTTGAAGATGATCCAGCTCGGATCGCGATATAGAGAATATTTGGAGATCGGGAAGTCTCCGTCCGGATATAACTCCAGCTTTTTGAGCAGTGTGCTTTCTGTCTGAGTCGCGGTGCCTGTTGCCTCTAAAAGCAAGCGTTCAAGCTCTAGCTCTCCTTCATCCTCTAGGTCATCCGAAAAGTCAATGTCTAGCGCTTCGTCGAGAACACCTTGGATGTCTTCATCACCACTCGCTGGGGCCTGATTCATTCCTTATCCTCTTCCTCGAGTATCAGTTGCAAGAAGTTAAGATCGCGCGGTAACAATGGTGCATTGCGACGCTGGTAACGAACGGCTTCACGAACAGATTGATCGTCTTCCCAGTTATCGAGAATCGAATCAATCTTCATCAGCTCAGTTTCATATGTGTTGCTGTAGTCCGAGCTGGACTCCGGTTGATCTTCAATAAGCTCCACGACGTGGATGCGGCGTTCCACCAGGTAGGGCAGGGAATCTTCGAAAACAGTACACTGGCTGCAGTAGATGCATTTGCTGATTACGTAGCACCGCTTACCCTCGGGCACACGATGCCGAGCACCATGCCATTTCGGCTGGTATTGGTTTGCGCAAGCCCACAGCGGTTTCTCCATGCCCGGGATATGGAAGACCTTGAATGGTAGCTGGACTGTTTCCTGTGGCGGCGTGCCAAGCATGCCTTCGAAGTGTCCTGACAGCATTAGTGTCAGGGCGGCCTCAAGCTCTGACTCAAGCCTGTCAAACCTCTCCTGTTGAGCTGCGGGAGAGTTATCGTAGTGAACGTCAGTAGTCACAGGACTAGAGTGGCCCAACAGTAAAGCCAGGAGCCCGTGTGAAGACTTCCTTCTCTTTTTCTGGTGCTTTACCCATGTGGGACGAAGTCGTAAAGTCAAATCTTGACCAGACATAAGACGTTCCCCGTTCTCGTAGACGGGGTACTCTTTGAGGAATTGCTTAATTCCTTGCTGAAATGCCTTTTCGTTGGAGGCCGAGGTATGGCGACCACCCTTTCTGACCCAATCGCCATAGAAGCGGATGCAAAGGAATGTTTGGTTATAACTATTTTCCGTCATTCCATGCTTGATGTAGTCGAATTCGTAATGCTTAAGAACCGACGAAAGCTCTGCTGCCAAGTAGATCAGGCTATGGGCTGAATACTTGTCGTGCCTACTACTGGCGGCCACTATCTCTTTAGGAGCGTGGTACGGCTTCCCAGTACCTTGACTTTTATTCTTCTCGGTCTGGAGCAGGACATAATCCTCATCCATTGAGCCTGTCATTGCATGTTCACAGTTTTCTGGATCGACAGCCAACACGGCCTCTTTGTTCCAGTTGGTCTGAAGCATGATAAACTGGACGAGACAAGACATATCCGCCATGGTTGGGAAATACAAGCCCAAAACGTCATCCCACATTAAAGGGGTGCTTTGTCCCGGGATTGTGTATCCAGAACGCCACCTGAGAAATAACAGTTGAATGGGGTCTTTGCAGAGATCAAGCGAGATAATTTTATTGGCGGCATATTTCTCGTCGATATCTGCGAGACTGATTTCAAAGGGGTAGCCGTTATCCAGGAACGTTTTGATCACCCTTGCCAGATCAGGCTCAAACCTCAGCATCATCCTGCCAAGATAGGGGTTGGTAGGGTTGGAGAAAATGTATTCTTCGCCACGACTTTGATACGCGTCGAAGATCTTCTTTCGCCACTCAGGACTCGCAGCCATGCTCCGGAAGTCTGGGTCGATTGAATCACTGAGCTTCTGATGAAGCGAGCGCCAGTCTAGCTTGAGATTGTTATCGAAATGATATTGCAGCCATTCAAATGTGGTTGACTTGCTGTATGAAATTTGCTCAAGGATCTCTTCGTAAGTGTATGGCTTTGCCTCATTTACGATTTCACGGAATTCAATCTTGGCGTAGAGTTCATCTACACAAGATGTAAAGGCGTCGGCCAACATGTCGTTAGCTTCATCAGTCAGTGGCATCCGGGGCTTATGAACATCCCTTGATGCGTAAGGGAGCATGATGTCTGGAATGGCGTCGGTGAGTGATGCCGCATTCCTTAAGCCAGTCTTGATTCGGGCCGAGCTCTCCATCCTTTCGCCTTTCTCGCGCAGGTAATTCTCAAAGGCTTTGAAGACTTCAGCGCTGAGGTCGGTGATGTTAACGATGTGCAGGGCTGATGGATTATAGGAGTTATATTCCTGCCCGAAATCGAAAAAGTTTCCGATTGCGCGACGGAGGGTGCATCCTGAAATTCTGCTCCTTGTTGGGCAGTATTTGAGAAAGACCAAGTGCAGTGCGATGCAAATGGGTTTCTCCAGGCTATAAAACGGGTGGCCTTGGTAAAGACATTCGATCTCAAAGTTGTCTGAGGATACAACTACATCATAGACTGCCTTCCTTGGTTTGAATAAGTGATCCATGGCTTAGTCCTCATTGCTGATCCTTGCGGAGAGAGTGGCCCATTCACTATTCAGCTTGGCTTTGTATTCCTCGAGTGTTCCGTTGTTATGAATGATAGTGTCGGAGTGCTGAACACTGATTCCTTGTTCGGAGGAGTGCTGATTGACGGGCTCTGCGTTATCTCGGACGATATGCCAAATGGCACCACCAATTTTTCGAATGTATTCGGCTTCGTTCTCAAACCGAATGTCTTTGATGATGATGATATTTTTATCTTTGGTTTTTAGTGTTGGCTTTGTGATAAATGTCGAGGTGTTGATGTCTTGTTGAGGCATTGCGCTGCGAAGGGCGAAGAAGTCCGGGAAGTCTTCCAAAGCCTTGGCCTTAATGAGTTCAACCATTTGACTCGGCGTCATCTGCCAGAACGGATCGATGATCGCTGCATCACTAGGTTCCCAGCACTGCTTCTCGCTCATGTTGAAGAACGCTTTAGCGCCAAGAATGAATGGAAGGTCAGGGTGAGAGAGCTGATCAGGGCGGAGGGGGGGGATGGGCTCTTGGGCATAAATTTCGCGATCAGCGCGCATCAGCCAGTGGACTGGGTTATGAGCCCTCATCCACTCGGTGCCCACTCGCTGGAAGAATTCCCTTGGGGAAAGCGCCCAAGCCCCCACCTTGATCTCCTTTAAGTTATCATCCCAGGTCTGAGAATCAGACAGATTGAAGAGAGCTTGGCAACCACGCTTAAGCGGGTCTGCCAGAGCGTAGGCTGTCACCTCAGGGTGCTGAAGCAGGATGGCCGCACCAGTGTCCTTGCCAGATCTGGCCTTGGCAGCAAGCCCTACGACTCTCTTCATCTTGACTAACTCCCTGATCTATAAGGTTTTTGCAGCTTGTTTACATTTTTTCCTAACACGAGTATAGCAGCTTGTTTCCACTTGGCCTGATTCCAAAACAAGACGCCACCTATGCCTATCAGGGTGGCGGGCGTGGTCTGTCGGTCGAGCGTATCGCGGTTCTGGAACAATTCGTCCAGGGCGACCTGCGCCCGGACCTGACCCTGGTCTTCGACCTGCCGGTGGAAGTGGGCCTTGCCCGCGCCGCCGCCCGTGGCCGCCTGGACCGATTCGAGCAGGAAGGGCAGGCGTTCTTCGAAGCGGTGCGCCAAGCGTACCTGAAGCGCGCCCAAGGCGCGCCACAGCGCTACAGCCTGCTTGATGCGGCACAATCCCTGGAGGCGGTGCAGCGTGACATCGACGTACTGCTGCCAGGCATTCTGGAGCGTTGCCGTGGCTGAGGCCTACCCTTGGCAGCAGGCGCTGTGGCAGCAACTGGCCGGTCGCAGCCGCCACGCCCACGCTTACCTGCTGCATGGGCCGCAGGGTATTGGCAAGCGGGCCATGGCCGAGCGTCTGATGGCGCGCCTGTTGTGCCAGCAGCCGCAGGGCCTGGACGCTTGTGGGGCGTGTAAGTCGTGCCTGTTGCTCAAGGCCGGCAGCCACCCGGACAACTTCGTCCTCGAGCCGGAGGAGGCTGACAAGCCGATCAAGGTCGACCAGGTACGCGAGCTGGTGGCCTTTGTGGTGCAGACCGCGCAGTTGGGCGGGCGCAAGGTGGTGTTGATCGAGCCGGTGGAGGCGATGAATGTCAACGCCTCCAACGCCCTGCTCAAAAGCCTTGAAGAACCTTCCGGTGATACCGTGTTGTTGCTGGTGACGCACCAGCCCAGCCGTCTGTTGCCGACGATCAAGAGCCGCTGCCAGCAGGTGGCCTGTCCGCAGCCCAGTCTGGCCCAGAGCCAGGCATGGCTGACTGGTGCGTTACCCGACTGCGACGAGGTCGAGCGCGATGAACTGCTGATGCTGGCGGCAGGTTCGCCATTGATGGCGGTCAGCCTGCAGGCGCAGGGGGTTCGCGAGCAACGCGCGCTGGTAACCGACGGGGTGAAGAAGCTGCTCAAGCAGCAGCAATCGCCCAGCCAGCTGGCCGATGCCTGGAGCGGTGTGCCGTTGTTGCTGCTGTTCGACTGGTTCTGCGATTGGACGCACCTGATCCTGCGCTACCAGTTGACCCAGGACGAAGAAGGGTTAGGCTTGGCCGATATGCGCAAGGTCGTGCAATACCTGGCGCAGAAGAGCCGCCAGGCCAAGGTGCTGGAGGTGCAGGCATGGATCCTCGAACAGCGCCAGAAGGTACTGGGCAAGGCCAACCTCAACCGCGCCTTGTTGCTTGAATCGCTGCTGGCTCACTGGCTGCAACTGCCGGGTGCCCGCTGATTTTCCATTTTTCATGTGTGCCGTTATCCCATGCTCGTAGATTCCCATTGCCACCTCGACCGTCTTGACCTCACTGCTCACCAGGGCTCCCTCGATGCTGCCCTGCAGGCGGCGCGTGAGCGTGGGGTCGGGCATTTCCTGTGCATTGGCGTCAGTGCCGAGAATGCGGGTGCAGTGAAGGCGCTGAGCGAGCAGTACGCTGACGTCGACTGCTCGGTGGGCGTGCACCCGCTGGACCTGGCCCCTGGCGAAACCCCGGCGTTGGAATGGCTGTTGCGCGAATTGGCCCACCCGCATGTGGTGGCGATTGGTGAAACCGGGCTGGATTACCACTACGAGCCGGAGGCGGCAGAGCTGCAGCAGGCCTCGTTCCGCCTGCACCTGGAGGCCTCCAGGCAGACCGGCAAGCCGGTGATCGTGCATACCCGGGCGGCGCGTGCCGATACCCTGGCGCTGCTGCGTGAGGCCAACCTGCCGCAGGCTGGCGTACTGCACTGCTTTACCGAGGACTGGGACATGGCCAAGGCCGCGCTGGACCTGGGTTATTACATCTCGCTGTCGGGCATCGTGACCTTCCGCAATGCCGAAGCGTTGCGTGAAGTGGCGCGGCAGGTGCCTGTCGATCGCTTGCTGGTGGAGACCGATTCGCCGTACCTGGCGCCGATTCCGCATCGGGGCAAGCCGAACCTGCCGCAGTATGTGCGGGAGGTGGCGGAGTATGTGGCTTCGTTGCGTGGGGCCAGTTATGAGCAGTTGGCCGAGCAGACCACGGCCAACTTCAAGCGATTGTTCCCATTGGCGCGGGTGGCTTGAATTACCGGGTTTTAAGATTGTGTGAGGGGCACAAGGTGCCAGCCTCAACCCTTGCAGCGTCTGTCAGATCGAGCGCCGCCCGCGCGGCGCTTCGCGGGTAAACCCGCTCCTACGTTTGTTTCGGGCCAGTCCGTCCTGTGCCAGGCGCGCGCGACCGCCTTGTTTGTACGACGCGATATCGAGGCGTGCGCCAAGGCGTTCGCACGCAAATCCCACAGGCCTAATTGGCCCGAAACAAGCGTAGGAGCGGATTTACCCGCGAAGCGCCGCGCGGGCGGCGCTCTTCTGTGCCAGGCGCGCGCGACCGCCTTGTTTGTACGAAGCGATATCGAGGCGTGCGCCAAGGCGTTCGCACGCAAATCCCACAGGCCTAATTGGCCCGAAACAAGCGTAGGAGCGGATTTACCCGCGAAGCGCCGCGCGGGCGGTGCTCTTCTGTGCCAGGCGCGCGCGACCGCCTTGTTTGTACGAAGCGATATCGAGGCGTGCGCCAAGGCGTTCGCGCGCAAATCCCCCAGGCCTAATTGGCCCGAAACAAGCGTAGGAGCGGGTTTACCCGCGAAGCGCCGCGCGGGCGGCGCTCGATTCCACAGGCGCTGAAAATCTTGCGGCACGCACCTGACAGCCGTCACACCAAAAAACACAAAAAAAACCCGGGTTCTGGGGGAGGAATCCGGGTTAAGACCATTAGGAGTAAAACAAAGGTACGCGGTCCCTGAGCACCTTTATCGGCGCGCCACTGGGGGGGATGCGCCGCGCCAACACTTCAAGTATTGGTCAGGTTTGGCGCAGTGCCAGTGCATATTGGACGTTTTTTAAACAGATTTGGAATACGTCAACGTTTCGTTCCTCCCGCAGCGCATGGCCGTATGCATCGTGAAACATAGACATGCGTGGATGATCCGTGCAATTTCCCGCAAGTTAGGCATAATAAACCGCTTCGATTGTCATCCAGTCCTTCCCATGCAGAAAGAACCTCGTAAGGTCCGTGAGTTTCGCCGTCGCGAACAGGAAATCCTCGATACCGCGCTCAAGCTGTTTCTCGAGCAAGGTGAAGACAGCGTCACCGTCGAGATGATCGCCGACGCCGTGGGCATCGGCAAAGGCACGATCTACAAGCACTTCAAGTCCAAGGCGGAGATCTACCTGCGCCTGATGCTCGATTACGAGCGTGACCTGAACGAGCTGTTGCACTCGGCCGACGTCGACCGTGACAAGGAAGCGCTGTCGCGCGCCTACTTCGAGTTCCGCATGCGCGACCCGCAACGCTACCGGCTGTTCGACCGCCTTGAAGAAAAGGTGGTCAAGGGCAATCAGGTGCCGGAAATGGTCGAGCAGCTGCACAGCATCCGTGCCTCCAACTTCGACCGCCTGACCCAGCTGATCAAGGGCCGTATCAGCGAAGGCAAGCTCGAAGACGTGCCGCCGTATTTCCACTACTGCGCTGCCTGGGCGCTGGTGCACGGCGCTGTGGCGCTGTACCACTCGCCGTTCTGGAGCAACGTGCTGGAAGATCAGGAAGGCTTCTTCCAGTTCCTGATGGACATTGGCGTGCGTATGGGCAACAAGCGCAAGCGCGACCCGGAACCCTCGAACTGAGCATTTAGCGAAACGGCGTCGTGCGTCCTCTGCGCGGCAGTGCAGCCCGAAGCGTTTGGCTATCGTTTGGAAATTCGGCATTGCGCATTGGGGCTTGCAAAAACCTGATTTATGAGTCAGGTTTTGCCGGCCCCTTCATCCATGCCGGAGTCATTCATGATTGTCGATCGTCAAGGCAGGCGCTTTCGCAACCTGCGCGTCAGCCTGACGGCTGCCTGCAACTACGCCTGTACCTACTGCGTACCTGACGGAAAGCGGCTGGTGGCGGCGCAGGACGAGCTGTCGGCGGATGCCTTGGCCCGTGGCGTGGCCTATCTGATCGAAGCCGCCGGCATCGAGCGCCTGCGGATTACTGGCGGTGAGCCACTGGTCAGCCCGCGCCTGGATGCCTTTCTGGCTGCCGTGGCCAAACTCGACCTTGATGACGTCTCGCTGACCACCAACGGCCAGTTGCTGGCGCGCAAGTTGCCACAACTGCAGGCGGCCGGGATTCGTCGGCTGAACGTTTCCCTCGACACCCTCGATCCGCTGGCTTTCCGCCAGATTGCCCGTGGCGGCGACCTGGGCACTGTGCTGGATGGAATGGAGCAGGCCGGCGCCCTGGGTATGCGAATCAAGGTCAACATGGTGCCGATGCGCGGGAAAAACCTTGATCAGGTACTGCCGCTGCTGGATTACTGCCTCGCGCGCGGCTTCGAGCTGCGCTTCATCGAACTGATGCGCATGGGCCACCTCTCTCACGATCGCAACGCCTTCCTCCAGCAGTTTGTAGGCCTCGACCAGCTGCTTGCGCTGATCGGCGGCCAGCATACCTACGCCCAGGTGAGTGCGCCGCTGGACGCCACTGCCATGCGTTACCACATCCCCGGCAGGGGCCACTTCGGCGTCATTGCCAACGAAAGCGTGCCGTTTTGCCGTACCTGCTCGCGGTTGCGCCTGTCTTCTACGGGCTGGCTGCATGGCTGCCTGTCGTCAGGTAACCGGCACTTCGTCGGCGACCTGCTGGAAAAACCGCGTCATCAGGCGCTGCCGGCCTTGCAGAGGATGTTGGTCAAGGCTTTGGCTGACAAGCAGGACGTGGCCTTTTCCGGCGGCGTGACCGTCATGAAGGTGATCGGTGGCTGAAGCTGGCGCAAAAGCTGCATCCGCCGGCTATTCGCCGGTTTTTCGTCGCCGGCCACTGGAGGAAAGATGCGTAGCCTGGTCTTGCTGCTGGCGCTGATGGCGCTGGGCGGCTGCATGAATGTCAGCGATATGGGCGAAGGCGTCCGCTATCACATGAGCGATGCCGGTCTGCTGGACCACAGCGAAACCCGTCGCTCCTTGTCGATCCGCCTGCAGCCTGATTCGTTCATCTTCATTGGCCAGGGTGCATTCGTGCCGCCGGGCGAGGGGCCGGTGCCTCGGCAGAATGCAGTGGCCCAGCAGGCCTTCAAGAGCTTCGTCGAATACTTCCCGATGGTACGTCGCGCCCAGGGCCCGCTGGGCCTCGAAGAGGCCATCGCCCAGGCGCGCGCGGTGGGTGCGGACTACGTGTTGTACACGCGCTTCGCTCGTACCGACGATCGCATCGGCAATGGTGACGAGTGGTATGACGAGCAGGCCGTCGACCGCTTGGGCTGGGACACTGGCGTGGTGCAGATGATGCTGATCGAAACCAGTACCCGCTACCTGATCGACACCGCACGCATCAAGAGCCGTGGCGGTTTGTTGACGTTCCACGACAACACCCCGGAGGATTTGCTTGGTGCGCCGATGCGCGAGTACGCTCGTAGCCTTCTGGGTATGAGTGAATGAGGCAAGCGTGATGAGCGACTCCGGCAAGGCCAATGACCTTCTGGCGCAGATCCCCAAAGCCAAGGGGCTGCCGCCGGTGCACCTATGGAACCCGGAATTCTGTGGTGACATCGACATGCGCATTGCCCGCGATGGCACCTGGTACTACCTGGGCACGCCGATCGGGCGCAAGCCGATGGTGCGGCTGTTCTCTACCATCATTCGCCGCGACGGCGATGACTACTTCCTGATTACCCCGGTAGAGAAGGTCGGCATTCGTGTTGACGATGCGCCGTTCGTGGCCGTGTTGCTTGAAGTGCAGGGCGAAGGCGAGCAGCAGGTGCTGCGTTTTACCAGCAATGTCGAGGACCAGGTCGAGGCGGGGCCGGATAACCCCCTGCGGGTGGTGATCGACCCGCTGACGCAGGAGCCATCACCGTATGTGCTGATGCGCAGCAACCTGGAGGCGCTGATACATCGCAATGTGTTTTATCAACTGGTGGAGCTGGCGGTGCCGCATGTGATCGACGGGGAGGAATGGCTTGGGGTGTGGAGCCGGGGGGCGTTTTACCCGATTGGGCGCAGTGATTGAGGCCTCTGTTGGCGATGCCGGCTTCTTCGCGGGTAAACCCGCTCCTACGCCGGATCGGTGGTGGACACACATCGGTGGTTGAACACAGGCCGTCGTAGGAGCGGGTTTACCCGCGAAAGGGCCGGGCCTGCTGGCCAATCTCCGCCCGCCGTTCACCGTTGCTGGCCAATAATTCCAGCGCAACGAAAAAGCCCCCGGTTGCTTGCGCATCCGGGGGCTTCTTCAATGTCTGGCTCCGCGACCTGGACTCGAACCAGGGACCCAATGATTAACAGTCATTTGCTCTACCGACTGAGCTATCGCGGAATCTGCGCGTATCTTACTGATTGCCCGGGAGAAGTCAACCCACCCCCAGGCAAAACAATGAGTTACAGCACTTCCACGATCGCTTTGGTCACCACGTGGATGTTGCTCTGGTTCAGCGCGGCCACCGCGATACGGCCGGTGTCCAGGGCATAGATGCCGAAGTCGTTCTTCAGGCGGGTGACCTGTTCAACGGTCAGGCCCGAGTAGGAGAACATGCCGACCTGGCGGCCAACGAAGCTGAAGTCGCGGTTGGCACCGTATTCGGCCAGCAGCGATACCATCTGCTTGCGCATGCCGTGGATGCGCTCGCGCATTTCGGCCAGTTCGGTTTCCCACATCTGGCGCAGTTCTGCGCTGTTCAGCACGGTGGCAACAATGGTTGCGCCGTGGGTTGGCGGGTTGGAGTAGGTGGTGCGGATCACGCGCTTGACCTGCGACAGCACGCGGGTGCTCTCGTCCTTGGAGGCGGTGACGATCGACAGTGCGCCGACGCGCTCGCCGTACAGCGAGAACGATTTGGAGAACGAGCTGGAAACAAAGAACTCCAGGCCCGACTCGGCGAACAGGCGCACGGCGAAGGCGTCTTCGGCGATACCGTCACCAAAGCCCTGGTAGGCCATGTCGAGGAACGGCACGTGGCCCTTGGCCTTGACCACTTCCAGAACGTTCTTCCAGTCGTCCAGGTTCAGGTCGACGCCGGTCGGGTTGTGGCAGCAGGCGTGCAGCACCACGATCGAACCGGATGGCAGGGCGTTGAGGTCTTCGAGCATGCCCGCGCGGTTGACGTCGTTGGTCGGCGCATCGTAGTAGCGGTAGGTCTGCACCGGGAAGCCGGCCGATTCGAACAGCGCACGGTGGTTTTCCCAGCTAGGGTCGCTGATGGCAACCACGGCATTGGGCGAGAGGCGCTTGAGGAAGTCGGCACCGATTTTCAGCGCGCCGGTACCACCGACGGCCTGCACGGTGACCACGCGGCCGGCGGCCAGCAGTGGCGACTCGGCGCCGAACAGCAGCTTCTGCACAGCCTGGTCGTAGGTGGCGATGCCGTCGATCGGCAGGTAGCCGCGCGAAGCGTGCTGGGCGGCACGCTGGGTTTCGGCTTCGATCACGGCGCGCAGCAGCGGAATGCGGCCTTCCTCATTGCAATACACGCCTACGCCCAGGTTGACCTTGTCGGTACGTGGGTCGGCGTTGAATGCTTCGTTGAGGCCCAGAATAGGGTCGCGGGGTGCCAGCTCGACAGCGGAAAACAGGCTCATTGTTACCTTGGCTCTGATTGGAGTGTGATAGGGCGTACACGCTCCAGCCGAATGCACTGAAGCGGTGCACAAACGGGGAGTCAGTATAGTGATACCGATCGGTCACCGCGACACTCTGGCGCAGCTTTTGGGGCTATTTGCGCAAATATTTTTCGACCATTGGTCTAAATGCCGTGTCCACCGTTGCATGCGTCCACACCTGTGCCTTGAAAGCGCCCCCGAACGGGCGCATTTGGGTATAGACTACTGGCTAAATTTACAGCTGCTGCACCGCGAGGTCCTTCATGTCCGAGTTCCAGCTCGTCACACGTTTCCAGCCGGCTGGCGACCAGCCCGAGGCTATCCGCCAGTTGGTCGAAGGCATAGAGGCGGGGCTGTCGCACCAGACGTTGCTCGGGGTGACCGGTTCGGGCAAGACCTTCAGCATTGCCAACGTCATCCAGCAAGTGCAGCGCCCGACGCTGGTGCTGGCGCCCAACAAGACGCTGGCCGCCCAGTTGTACGGGGAGTTCAAGGCATTCTTCCCCAACAACGCGGTGGAGTACTTCGTTTCCTATTACGACTACTACCAGCCGGAAGCCTACGTGCCGTCGTCGGACACCTTCATCGAGAAGGACGCCTCGATCAACGACCACATCGAGCAGATGCGCCTGTCGGCGACCAAGGCGCTGCTGGAGCGGCGTGACGCGATCATCGTGACCACTGTGTCGTGCATCTACGGCCTGGGCAGCCCCGAGACCTACCTGAAAATGGTCCTGCACGTTGACCGTGGCGACAAGCTCGACCAGCGCGCGCTGCTGCGCCGCCTGGCCGACCTGCAGTACACCCGCAACGAAATGGACTTTGCCCGCGCCACCTTCCGGGTACGCGGCGACGTGATCGACATCTTCCCGGCCGAATCGGATCTGGAGGCCATCCGCATCGAGCTGTTCGATGATGAAGTGGAGAACATCGCCGCCTTCGATCCGTTGACCGGCGAGGTTTTCCGCAAGCTGCCACGTTTCACGTTCTACCCCAAGAGCCACTACGTGACCCCGCGGGAAACCCTGCTGGAAGCGGTGGAGGGCATCAAGGAAGAACTGAAGGAGCGTCTGGAATACCTGCACAAGGCCAACAAGCTGGTCGAAGCGCAGCGTCTGGAGCAACGCACCCGCTTCGATCTGGAGATGATCCTCGAGCTTGGCTACTGCAACGGCATCGAAAACTACTCGCGTTACCTGTCCGGGCGCCCGGCCGGGGCGCCGCCGCCTACCCTGTACGATTACCTGCCGCCCGATGCGCTGCTGGTGATCGATGAATCACACGTCAGCGTTCCGCAGGTCGGCGCCATGTACAAGGGCGACCGTTCACGCAAGGAGACCCTCGTCGAGTACGGCTTCCGCATGCCTTCCGCGCTGGACAACCGGCCGATGCGTTTCGACGAGTGGGAGGATGTCAGCCCGCAGACCATTTTCGTTTCGGCCACTCCGGGCCCCTACGAGGCTGAGCATGCCGGACGCGTGGTGGAGCAGGTGGTGCGCCCGACCGGGCTGGTCGACCCGCAGGTAGAGGTGCGCCCGGCGCTGACCCAGGTCGACGACCTGCTGTCCGAGATCCGCAAGCGTGTCGCGGCAGGCGAGCGAGTGCTGGCGACCACGTTGACCAAACGCATGGCCGAGGACCTCAGCGATTACCTGGCCGACCACGACGTGCGGGTACGCTACCTGCACTCGGACATCGATACGGTGGAGCGGGTGGAGATTATCCGCGACCTGCGCCTGGGCACCTTCGACGTGCTGGTGGGCATCAACCTGCTGCGCGAGGGCCTGGACATGCCCGAGGTGTCGCTGGTGGCCATCCTCGATGCGGACAAGGAAGGTTTTCTGCGTTCCGAGCGCTCCCTGATCCAGACCATTGGCCGCGCGGCACGTAACCTCAATGGCCGGGCCATTCTGTACGCCGATAACGTAACAGGCTCCATGCAGCGAGCCATCGACGAAACCGAGCGCCGCCGCGAGAAGCAGATCGCCTTCAACGAAGCCAACGGCATCGTGCCCAAGGGCGTGGTCAAGGACATCACCGACATCATGGAAGGTGCCACCGTGCCCGGTGCGCGCAGCAAGAAGCGCAAGGGCATGGCCAAGGCGGCGGAGGAGAGCGCCCGTTACGAGGCCGAACTGCGTACGCCGGGAGAGATCACCAAGCGCATCAAGCAGCTGGAAGAGAAAATGATGCAGTTCGCCCGCGACCTGGAGTTCGAAGCTGCGGCGCAGTTGCGTGACGAGATTGCGCAACTGAGGGAGCGGTTGATTAGCAGCTGAAGCCGGGCGCGGGCCCTGTGGGAGCGGGCGTGCCCGCGAAGAATTCAATGCGGTGGCTGGCACCGGCTGCGCCGGTGTTCGCGGGCTCGCCCGCTCCCACAGGCACCGCGCATCATCTGAAATTGTGCTCAGTGGGCCTCCCCAGCCTTCAGCCCCTCCGGCAACTTGCGGGTCAGCAACACCGCCACCATGCTCACCGCTAACCCGATCCCGACAAAGTGGAAGGCATCGTTGTAAGCCATGATCAGCGCCTGCTGGTGGGTAATTTCGCTAAGTTTGCCCAGCGCCGCATTGTCATTGCCCAAGCGCTCCGCCAATTGCGCCAGCCGCTCAGCCACCTGTGGGTTGCTCGGCACCACCGATTCGCGCAGGTAGTCGAAGTACACCTTGGTGCGCGCATCCAGCAGGGTGGCCAGCAAGGCAATACCAATCGCGCCACCGAGGTTACGCAGAATATTGAACAGGCTCGACGCGGACCCGGCATCCTGTTGTTGGATATACGCGGTGGCAATCAGCGAGATGGTCACCATGATCATCGGCTGGCCCAGGGCGCGGATGATCTGGATATGGTTGAACTGCGGCCCGGCAAAGTCCGGGTTGAGCACCCCCGAACCGAAACTGGCAGCGCCGAACAGGCAAAACCCCAGCGCGCATAGTACCTTGGGCGATATCACCTTCATCAGTTGCGGCACCAGCGGGATCAGGAACAACTGCGGAATACCCATCCACATGATCACCTCGCCAATCTGCAAGGCGTTGTAACCCTGTACCTGCGCCAGGTACAGCGGTAGCAGATAGATCGAGCCATACAGGCCCACGCCCATGCCCAGGCTGGCGATGCTCGACAGGCCAAAGTTGCGGTTGCCGAGGATACGCAGGTTGATCAGCGGGTGTGGCTTGGAAAACTGCAGGATGACGAAGGTGATCAGGCTGACCAGGGCAACGCTGCCCAGGCCGACGATCAGGTGCGACTCCAGCCAGTCCTTGCGATGGCCTTCCTCGAGAAACACCTGCAGGCAGCCCAACCCAAGGCCGAGCGTGACGATGCCGGCGTAATCGGTACTTTTCAGCAGCTCCCAGTGCGCCTCCTTCTTCTCAAGCCCGTATAACAAGCCGGCGATCATTAGCAGGCCCGGTGGGATATTGATGTAGAAGATGTATTCCCAGCCCCAGTTCTCGGTCAGCCAGCCGCCCAGGGTGGGGCCGATGGAGGGGGCAAAAGTGGCGGTCATGGCGAACATCGCCATGCCTTTGGCGCGGTGGTGCTCGGGCAGCTTGATCAGGGTCAGGGTGAAGGCCAGCGGGATCAGCGCGCCGCCGGTGAAACCCTGCAAGGCACGGAACAGGATCATGCTCTCCAGGTTCCAGGCCATCGAGCACAGCAGCGACGACAGCAGGAAACCGCCGGATACCCACACCGCCAGGCGCCGCGCCGACAACAGCTGCACCAGCCAAGCCGTCAGCGGGATCATGATGATTTCCGCCACCAGGTACGAGGTGGAAATCCATGAGCCTTCTTCCAGGGTCGCCGACAGAGCGCCCTGGATGTCCTTCAACGAGGAGTTGGTGATCTGGATATCCAGCACTGCCATGAAGGCGCCGAGCATCACGCTCATCACCGCGATCCAGTCGCGTCGGGTTGGCTCCGCCGTAGGGCGCAGCAGCTGGTCACCGGCCATTGTGGCCTTCGTCTTCGCTGCGCAGGTCGACGGTGGCGGTCACCGACATGCCGGGGCGAATACGCCCATGCAATGGGTTGTCGGCGTGGAACGTGAGTTTTATCGGGATACGCTGCACAACTTTGGTGAAGTTGCCGGTGGCGTTGTCCGGTGGCAGCAGGCTGAACTGCGCACCGGACGCGGCGAACAGGCTGTCCACCCGGCCTTCGATCGGTGTGTCGGGGTAGCTGTCGAACAACAGCTCCGCGCGCTGGCCGGGGTGCATGCGGCCGATCTGGGTTTCCTTGAAGTTGGCCTGCACCCAGATGTCTTCATCCGGCACGATCGACAGCAGGTAGGCGCCGGCCTGCACCACCTGGCCATTGCGCGCATTGCGCTGGCCGATGGTGCCGCTGATCGGTGCATGGATTTCGCAGCGGGTCAGGTTCAGTTCGGCCTGGGCCAGGTCGGTGCGGGCATTGGCGATTTGCGCATCGAGGCGCTTGAGCTCGGCGTTCAGGGCGGTGACCTGTTGGCGCTGGCTTTGCAGGTCGGCGCGGGCCTTGTCGACCTGGGAACCGGCGACATGGCTGTCCGCCGACAGGGTAGTGACCCGCTCTTCAGAGACAAAACCCGGTTTGCGCAGCTTCTCGGCGCGGCTCAGGTCCAGCCGCGAACGGTCGAACGTGGCCTGGGTCGCCGCCAATTGGGCCTGGCCGGCGGCAATCAGGCTGCCTTGCTGGGTGAGGCGGCTTTGCGCTTGTGCGTACTCGGCTTCGCGGGTGGCCAGGGCGGCACGGGCGCGTTCGACCGCCAGCTCGAAGTCGGCGGCTTCCAGGCGCACCAGCAGGTCGCCCTTGCTGACGTGCTGGTTGTCCTCGACCGGCACCGTTTCGATACGTGCGCCAAGCTGGCTGGAGATACGGGTGATCTCACCCTGCACGTAAGCGTTGTCGGTGCTCTCGTAGAAGCGGCCCTTGAAGTACCAGTGGCCCAGGAAGGCGAGGGCGATGATGGCCACCAGGGCGAAGAAGAGCGTCAGGCGGCGTTTGAGTTGGGCAGGCATGAGGACTATCGTTCCAGAAATGTAAACAAATTTAACAGCGGCACAGGGCCCGTCGACAAGTGACGTTCGCGCCATTGCTGGAGCCCGGTGCCCGCCTCCTGCTAACATCCCGCCTTTGTTTCATCTTTCGTTCGAGACTCTCCATGACCACCGTACGCACGCGTATTGCGCCATCGCCTACCGGCGACCCCCATGTCGGCACTGCCTACATCGCCCTGTTCAACTACTGCTTTGCCAAGCAGCACGGCGGTGAGTTCATCCTGCGCATCGAAGACACCGATCAGCTGCGCTCCACGCGCGAGTCGGAGCAACAGATCTTCGACGCTCTGCGCTGGCTTGGCATCGAATGGAACGAAGGCCCGGATGTCGGCGGCCCACATGGCCCTTACCGGCAGAGCGAGCGTGGCGAAATCTACGCCAAATACGCCAAGGAACTGGTAGACGCCGGCCACGCCTTCTACTGCTTCTGCACCGCCGAAGAGCTGGAACAGATGCGTGCCGAACAGCAGGCCCGCGGCGAAACCCCGCGCTACGATGGCCGTGCGTTGCTGATGAGCGCCGAAGAAGTGCAGCGCCGCCTGGACGCTGGCGAGCCGCACGTGATCCGCATGAAGGTGCCGAGCGAAGGGATCTGCGTGGTGCCGGACATGCTGCGCGGCGATGTCGAGATCCCGTGGGACCGCATGGACATGCAGGTGCTGATGAAGAACGACGGCCTGCCGACGTACTTCCTGGCCAACGTGGTCGACGACCACCTGATGGGCATCACCCACGTGCTGCGTGGGGAAGAGTGGCTGCCATCGGCGCCCAAGCTGATCAAGCTGTACGAGTACTTCGGCTGGGAGCAGCCCAAGCTGTGCTACATGCCGCTGCTGCGCAACCCGGACAAATCGAAACTGTCCAAGCGCAAGAACCCGACCTCGGTCACCTTCTACGAGCGCATGGGCTTCATGCCTGAAGCGATGCTCAACTACCTTGGCCGCATGGGCTGGTCGATGCCTGACGAGCGCGAGAAGTTCTCGCTGGCCGAAATGGTCGAGCACTTCGACCTGTCACGTATCTCGCTGGGCGGCCCGATCTTCGACATCGAGAAGCTGTCCTGGCTCAACGGCCAGTGGCTGCGCGAGCTGCCGGTAGAGGAGTTTGCCGCACGCCTGCAGAAGTGGGCGTTCAACAGCGACTACATGATGAAGATTGCCCCGCACGTGCAAGGCAGGGTCGAAACCTTCAGCCAGGTTGCCCCGTTGGGCGGGTTCTTCTTCGAAGGCGCGCTCAAGCTGGACGCCAAGCTGTTCGAAAGCAAGAAACTGTCGGCCGACCAGGTGCGCCAGGTGATCCAGCTGATCCTGTGGAAGCTTGAAAGCCTGCGTCAGTGGGAAAAAGAGCGCATCACCGGTTGCATCCAGGCCGTGGTCGAAGCGCTGGAGCTGAAGCTGCGTGACGCCATGCCGCTGATGTTCGCCGCCATCACGGGCCAGGCCAGCTCGGTTTCGGTGCTGGACGCCATGGAAATCCTCGGCCCCGACCTGACGCGCTACCGCCTGCGCCAGGCCCTGGACCTGCTGGGTGGGGTGTCGAAGAAAGAAAACAAAGAGTGGGAAAAGCTGTTGGCTTCCATCGTTTGA